>JBDSRU010000228.1:0-4812 GCA_039929145.1 Thermoanaerobaculia bacterium | reverse complement strand
GCGGCGAGACCCGGGCGCTCCTGATGCTCGGCGACGCTCAGGGTCTTGGCGAAGAGTTCGCCGGCCTCGCTGGTCTTGCCCTGACGAACGAGCACGCGCCCGAGCTCGAGAAGCAGCATCTCCTTGCGGCGCGCGTCGCCGCCCTTCTGCCCCGCGAGCGCCTGCCGCAGGACCCACTCGGCCTCGGTGTACCTGCCGGCCATCTGCGCGAGCTCGGCGCGCAGCGCCGCGATGGCGAGAAAGCGCTGCGGATTGTCGCGCGCCAGGTCGAAACCGCGTTCGAGCGCCGCCGCGAGCTCGTGCAGGCGGCCCATCCGGCGGGCGAGCGGCAGCAGGACCCAGAGGAGGTCGATCTCGAGCTGCGGATCGCTGGCGCGATCGCGCAGTGCCGCGAGCTCCTGACGCAGCGCAGTGAAGAGCTGCTCGCGGGGAATCTTCGCCGGCGCACCAGCGGCGGCGAGGAGCGCACGGGCGCCCGCTTCGCTGCCGCGCAGGAGTTCGTAGGAAGCCCAGAGCTCGTCGACCGAGCTCGAACGCGCCGCCAGCAGCTCGCCGAGCGTGGCGCGCAAGGTCGCCGACGCATCTCCGCGCAGAGTGTCTGAAAAGGCCGTGCGCAGGGCGATCGAGGCGAAAGTGAGACCCTCGCCCCACGGGCCTTCGCTGTCGACGACGAGAAAGGCGGCGCGAAACGGTTTCTCCCAGTCGCGCTCGAGGCCCGTGCCCCCCAGCGCGAGCGCCGCCGAGCGCAACTCCCCGGCGGGCACCGGCGCCTCGATCTGGGCGAGAAGCCGGATCGGCAGCGCCGGGCCGAGGCGCATCGCTTCGGCTTCGGCATGCGCGAGGTAGCGGCGGCTGGGCTGAAAGCGGGTCTCGGTACCTTCGCTGCCGCTGAAGAAGAAAGAGCCGAAGACCTGGCGCAGCCGGCGATCGCGGACCAGGAAGTGCAACGCCTCCTCGAGCGCGAATGGGTTTCCGCCCGCGCCAGCGGCGAGCGTCGCGGCGACCGGATCGGGCAGCGAGAGACCGCGGAAGAGCTGCGCGGCGCACCGGCTCCAGGGCTCGTCGGTGAGCGGGCCGACCGAGACTTCGGGCGCTCCCGCGAGGGCTTCCGGCCACTCGATCGCCGGGCGCGCGACCAGAACCAGGCGGATCTCGCTACCGAACTGCGGATGCTTCTGCAGCTCTTCGATCTCCGACCAGGTCCGCGGTGACGCCGTCTCGAGGTGATCGAAGACCACCCAGATCGGACGCGACGGCTCGTTGCGGAGCTCGACTTCGATCGCCGGCACCGAGTTGGCCTGGGAAGGCGCGAGCCCGGCGTTGCGCCAGATCGCCGGCTCTCCGGCGGCGCGGATCACTTCCCAGGTCAGGCGCGTCTTGCCCACTCCAAACGGGCCGGTCAGTCGGACGATCGGGTCGGCGAGCCGTTCCGAGAGCTCCGCCTCGATCTCCGGGCGCGCCACCCACTTGGCGGCTCGCGAGAGCACCTCCGGATTACGCCAGGTGGGAATGGCGACGGCACGTGCGTGAACCGCCGCCAACGGAATCAGCCGGCCGCCGCCGAACGACAGGTTGCCGCTCGGCTCGACCGCCCAGGAGCCCTCGAGATGATGCGCTGCGTGCGTCGTGAGCAGAACCTTGCCGCCTTCGATCGCCGGCCGGCGAAGGGCGATCTCGTCGAGGAGGGGCTCCGGCAGGAGCGCGATGGTTTCGCCCACCGCCGCAGCGGCTGGCGTGACGAGAAGGATCGGCGCGTCGCCGCGATCCCGGGACACGCCGGCGAGAACCGCGTCGCCCAGAGCGACGGCGCGATCGAAGATCGCGGCGTCGCCGGGGAGCGGCAGGACGAGCCATCGGCCAGGTCCGGCCGGGAACACCCCGCTCGCCTTCGCGGCGACGCTCTGCAGACGCTCTTCGACCGACGTGTCCTTGTCGGCCCAGAGATGCAGGAGGGCGGCCGGCAGCACGCGCTCGATCGGCTCCGACGGGCGGAACGGTTGGATGGGCAAGGGCGGGCGCAAGTTCGGAGGGCGGGAGCTCGAGTCGAGTGTCGTTCGAAGGGTTGAATCTACTACTCTACATTCGAAAAAGCGGCACTCATCGGTGAGGGTGGGGGCGCGGATTGACCGCCGGGCGACAGCGCAGTAGCGTCCGCCCGGCCTCTCTCTCTTCCTTCTGCTGATCCTCCGGCTCTGCCGGAAAGGAGACGTTGCGTCATGGCTCATTCGGTGACCGTTACCACCCAGCAGTCCTGGTTCTCCCGTCTCGCACAGTCGGCCAAGAGCGTTTTGGTCGGCCTGGTGCTCTTCGTCGGCGCCTTTCCGCTGCTGTTCTGGAACGAAGGCCGGGCGGTGAGGACCGCGCGCAGCCTCGACGAAGGCGCCGGGGCGGTGGTGGCCGTCGCCGCCGACCACGTCGACCCGGCCTTCGAGGGCAAGCTCGTGCATGCGAGCGGAGCCGTCACGACAGACGATCCGGTGGTCGACGCCGACTTTGGCGTCGAAGCGCGAGCCATCAAACTCGTCCGCGAGGTCGAGATCTACCAGTGGAAGGAGAAGGAGAGCTCGGAGACCCGCAAGAAGCTCGGCGGCGGCACCGAAACGGTGACGACCTACGGCTACGACCGGGTCTGGGCGCCGGAGCCCGTCGATTCATCGTCCTTCGAGCAGGAGAGCGGCCACGAGAATCGCGGCGACCTGCCGTTCCTGTCGACCACGATCGCCGCCGACACCGTCCGCCTCGGAGCCTTCGAGCTCGCCGACGAACAGATCGCCGAGCTCGACGAAGAGGAGCCGCTGCGCATCGATGCCTCGGCGGGCGATCTGCCGGAGGGCGACGCGCGCGGCTCTTTCACGGTGGCTGACGGAGGCTACTATCTCGGTGCCGATCCCGGTTCGCCGGCGGTGGGCGACGTGCGGATCCGTTTCGCGATCGTGAATCCGGCGACGGTGAGCGTCGTCGGCGTGCAAACCGGAAGCAGTTTTGTCGCCTATCAGGCGAGCGCGGGCGACAGCGTCCTGCTGGTCGATGAAGGCAACCATACCGCCGCCGAGATGTTCCAGGCGGCGCAGGGGGCGAACACGCTCCTGACCTGGGTTTTGAGAGTGGTCGGCTGGCTGTTCATGTTCCTCGGACTGCTCATGATCTTCAAGCCGCTCGCGGTGTTCAGCGATGTCGTGCCGCTGCTCGGAAGCATGCTCGGCGCAGGGCTAGGGATCTTCGCCTTTCTGATCGCGAGCGCCCTCTCGCTGCTCGTCGTCGCCGTCGCCTGGCTCACCTACCGACCGCTCCTCGGGTTGGCGCTTCTGGTGCTCGGGGGAGTGGCGCTCTTCCTGCTCATCCGACGCGGGCGCCGGGTCAAGGCGTCGGCCGTCCTGCCGACTCTGCCACCGGTCCCAACGCTGCCTCCACTGCCCACGCTTCCGCCATCGGCGTAGCGGCGGCACAAAGGCAACCCACAGCTGGCGGTGCGCTCGAGCTTTTCTCGGCATACCGCTTGCACTTGTCGCCCCGAGTGAGTCGATCTTCTGCTGTTGGCCCTGGACGGCTGCGCTGCGCCGGGCGGCTGGGGCTCCTGCTTGCCATGCAGTTCGTTGTCCTCCTCGAAGCGCTTCCTGCGCAGCGGGCGCCGGGCGGGAAGTCCGTCCTGAAGCCGGAGAGATTCGACAGCGGCAAGGTCGACTTCTCGGTCAACGTAGCGGGAGTCGAGTCGATCTACCGCGTGTTCGGTTTCTACATCATGCCGGGAACGACCGTCGAGATCGCGGCCCGCGCCGCCGGCGAGGCGGGAGCCTTCCGGCTGGAATCCGGGATCGAGACGACGCCGTTCGGCGTCGGCCGATGGCGCTTCGATGCGCCGCAGGTCGCCGGGCTGTATCCCATGACCGTGGTCCACGAGCCGGACAAGCAGACCATGGTGCTCAACGTCTTCGTCCTGACGCCCCTCGCTGCTTTGAAGGACGGCAAGCTCGGCGACTATCGAATCGGTGAATACCCGCCGGTTCCCCTGCGTGGCAACCCGGTTTACCTGCCACCGCGAGGCATGGTGCAGGTGACGCCGGCCAACGCCGGGACGCAGGTTTCGCCGCATTTCACTCTCGGCCAGTTCCTGTGCAAGCAGGAGGGCTCGTTTCCGAAATATCTGGTGCTGCGCGAACAGCTCGCCCTGAAACTCGAGCTGCTCCTCGAGCTGTTCAACAAGGAGGGGTTCCGGGCAGACAGCTTCGGGTTCATCAGTGGCTATCGAACTCCCTATTACAACGCCCGTATCGAGAACGTCCTGTACAGCCGTCACACCTGGGGTGACGCCGCCGACATCTACCTGGACGGCAACGGCGACGGGCGGATGGACGACCTTGACGGCGACGGCGAGTCGGGGGTCGGAGACGCAATCTACTTTCGCAATTTCGTCGAGGCGCTCTCCTCGAAGGCGTGGTACCGCGCTTTCGAAGGCGGACTCGGAGATTACAAACCCAACGCCGCGCACGGACCTTTCGTTCACGTCGACTGTCGCGGCTTTCGCGCACGCTGGAGTGGTTAAATGAAATCGAGAAGGCGCACTTTCGCCGCAGTTTGTTGTTTCGCACTGATGGCCTCGGGCGCCGTGGGCGCTTTCGCGAGGGAGGCAAAGGCCAAAACGCCGGCCAAAAAGCCGCACGCTGCCGCCAAACCGGACGCGACCGGGCTGCAGGTGTCGTTGGATCGCGCAGGCTTTTCGACCGGCGAGATCGACGGCAAGGCCGGATCCAACACCCGGAAGGCGGTAGCGGCCTTCCAGGCCGCGAACGGTTTGCGGGCGACCGGAAGCGCCGA
>JBDSRU010000227.1:0-3362 GCA_039929145.1 Thermoanaerobaculia bacterium | reverse complement strand
CCGGTGGGCGTGGTCGCCGCCTTTCAGGACATCAGCGAGCGCCGCAAGGCCGAAGAGGCCCTTCGCGCGAGCGAAGAGCGCTACACCCTGGCGGTCCGCGGCGCCAACGACGGCATCTGGGACTGGGATCTCGCGACCGACGAGATCTACTACTCGAACCGCTGGAAGTCGATGCTCGGCCTCGAAGAGGAAGAGGTTCCGCAAGCCCCCGAGTCGTGGTTCTCGCGCGTGCATCCGGAAGACCTGCCAGGCCTGCGCACCCGCCTCGAGCGCCATCTGGCGGGAGCGACCGAAACCTTCGAAGACGAGCACCGCCTCGAGCATCACGACGGCAACTACCGCTGGATGCTGGCGCGCGGCGTCGCGCTCCAGGGCAAGGACGGCGCGCCGATCCGCGTCGCCGGGTCGCAAACCGACATCACCGATCGCAAGGTCCACGACCCGCTCACCGGCCTGCCGAATCGCGCCCTCTTCCTCGACCGCCTCGAACGCGCCCGTGCACGCGCCAAGCGCGGCGGGCGCAATCTCTTCGCGGTGCTCTTCCTGGATCTCGACCGCTTCAAGGTGGTCAACGACAGCCTCGGGCACCCGGTGGGCGACCAGCTCCTGGTGGCGGTCGCCGGCCGCATCGAATCCTGCATCCGGCCGGCCGACACCGTGGCACGCCTGGGCGGCGACGAGTTCGCCTTGCTGCTCGAGGAGATCGACGAGTTCGACGAGGCGACCGAAATCGCGAGCCGCATCCACGCCGCTTTCACGCAGCCCTTCGCGGTAGCCGACCACGAGCTCTTCGTCACCGTCTCGATCGGCATCTCGCTCGGGAGCTCGGAGAGCCACGACCTCGCCGAGCTGCTGCGCGATGCCGACACGGCGATGTACCGCGCCAAGATCGCCGGGCGCGGGCGTTCGCAGGTCTTCACCGGCGAGATGCGCACCGAGGTCCTTGCGCAACTGCAGCTCGAGAACGATCTGCGGCGCGCCATCGAGCGCCAGGAATTCGAGGTTTTCTACCAGCCGATCCTGACGCTGCGCACCGCCGAAATCACCGGTTTCGAAGCGCTGGTGCGCTGGCACCATCCGGAAAGAGGGTTGGTGGAACCGGCGCGGTTCATCAGCGCCGCAGAGGAAACCGGGGTCATCGTTCCGCTCGGGATGTGGGTGCTGGAGGAGGCCTGCCGTAGGCTTCGCATCTGGCGCGAGGCCGACCCGGGCTGGTCCGAGCTCACGATGAGCGTGAACCTCTCGCCCAAGCTCTTCGCCCAGCTCCATCTGGTGCGCGACATCGTCGCGCTGCTCGAAAGCACGGGGCTGCCTCCGCGCCTGCTCAAGCTCGAGCTGACCGAAGGCATCCTGGTGCACAATCCGCAAGCCGCGAATGCGATGCTCAAGGAGCTGCGCTCGCTGGGCATCGGCGTCTGCATCGACGACTTCGGCACCGGCTACTCTTCGCTCTCCTACCTCACCAACCTGAACGTCGACGTGTTGAAGATCGACCGCTCCTTCATCCACAATCTGACGAGCAGCGCCAACGGCGCCGACGGCTCCGAAGTCGTGCGCAACATCGTGCGCCTCGCCGCCGGCCTCGGTCTTGCGGTGGTCGCCGAAGGCGTGGAGACGATCGACCAGCGCGACCAGCTCGCGGCGATGAACTGCGAGTTCGTCCAGGGATTCCATTTCAGCCGGCCGGCCGACGCCGACACCGTCTGGCGGACCCTCCTGAGCCATGCGTGACGCGGACCTCGCGGTGCGGTGATCCTCTGACGGCACGCACCCGCTAGCTGACGAGGAAGTGCCTCGTCACCCAGTCTCCGGGCAGGAAGAGCAGCAGCGCCGCGACCGGCACCGCGAGAAACGCGAAGAGCAGCGGGTCCATCAGCGTCTGCGGCAGACCGAACGGCGCGTGCATCCAGTTGAGGTTCTGCTCTGGCGTGCCGACGAGTACGCCCAGGGGAAAGAGCGCCGCGGCAAGGAGCGCCTGCACCCGCCAGCCACGTCGGTCGTATCCGACCCGGCGCACCAGCCAGAGCAGCAGCGGGACGGTCCAGAGATGAAAGAGCGAGAGGCCGCGCAGCCAGAGCGGCCGGGTGGAGTCGAACATGTACTCCGTGCCGCCGACCGGATGGACTCCCGAGAGCAGGCCGGCGAAGAAATCGACCGCCCAGAGCAGCTGGATGATGAGGATGCCGGCGAGTTGTGACGACAGGAGCAGAGCGCTTTCGCACCAGATCGCGACGAAAACCACCCAGTTCGCGAAGTCGCAGATCCAGAGGAAGTTGGACGCCCCGTTCTGCTGCCAGTACACCGGAACCCAGACCGCCATCCAGGCGGTGTAGAGGACCTTCGCAGCGAGCGGTATCCGCGGCATCGGTGGCAGGAGGGCGGGGGCGAGTGCGGCCAGGGCGGAAAAGGAAAGGGCTGGAACCCGCGAGGATTCCAGCCCGTGCAAATCGCCTCAGCAGCTCAGGTCAGAAACGGAAGCCGATCTGGCCGGTGATCTTGCGCGAAAGAATGTCGCCGTAATAGTGCTGCTGAATGTCCTCGTCGAAGATGTTCGAGCCGATGACCTGGAGGGTCATGCGCTCGTCGAGGAGACGGAAGCCGACCGCGAGGTTGACCTGGGTGAAGGCATCGGTCGAACCCACGGCGAGCGGCACGTCGGCCCAGTAGGCCTCATCCTGATAGTTGATGTTGGTGTTGACGAAGAACGCGCCGGGATCGTACGAGACGCCAAGGTTGGCGCGGTACTCCGGCGGGCGGTTCTGCGAAATCTCGGGATCCGAGATGCCCTTGAACTTCGGGTCGTCCTGCCAAGAGGCGTTGGCGAACCACGACCAGGCGTTGCCGAGCCGTTGCTGGAAGGTGAGCTCGATGCCCTGGTCGGTGGTCTCACCGATGTTGCGGTAGCTGAAGTTCGACGGGATCCGTCCGCCGAAGCCGACGATCGGCACACCGCCGACCAGAGCCACTGGCGGGCAGTTGCGCAGAGACGCCGGCGCAAGCGGACGCGGCGTCGGCGGAATCAGGAAGCAGAACGCCAAGCTCGGCGGCAGTCCCGGTGGGATGAGGCCGAGCGGCAGGTTGCCCGGACCGTAGTACCGCGAGGTGTAGAAGTCGATCGAGTCCTTGGTGACGTTGTGGTACGCGGCGGCGGTCAGCGTGATGCCGTTGTCGTACGTGCCGACGTAGCCGACTTCGTACGCCGTCAGATGCTCCTCTACAAGGTCGGCGTTGCCGTCGGCGGTCGCCGGCAGCAGCAGCGGCGCCAAGCCGACGAGGATGGTGGCGTCAAGATAGCTGTTGATCGCCGAAGGCGTCCGGAAAGCCTCGTTGTAGGAGACGCGGAAGGTGTGGTCCGGATTCGG
>JBDSRU010000226.1:0-11294 GCA_039929145.1 Thermoanaerobaculia bacterium | reverse complement strand
ATCCGTTCGCGGGTGACGTTGTGGATCCGGCCGACCTCTTCGAGGGTGTGCTCGGTGCCGTCGGCGAGGCCGAAACGCTTCGCCAGGACTTCCTCTTCGCGCGGCGTCAGGGTCTTCATGACGCGCTGCACCTCTTCGCGGCGCGAGGTCGAGATCACCGAGTCGATCGGCGAGCCCGCCGTCTTGTCCTCGATGAAATCGCCAAGATGCGAATCTTCCTCTTCACCGATCGGCGTTTCGAGGGAGATCGGCTCCTGCGCGATCTTCATGATCTTGCGCACCTTGTAGGCCGGCAGATCCATGCGCTGGCCGATCTCCTCGGCCGAGGGCTCGCGGCCGAGCTCCTGGACGAGCGAGCGCGAGGTGCGGGTCAGCTTGTTGATCGTCTCGATCATGTGCACCGGGATGCGGATGGTGCGCGCCTGGTCGGCGATTGCGCGGGTGATCGCCTGACGGATCCACCAGGTGGCGTAGGTCGAGAACTTGTAGCCGCGGCGGTACTCGAACTTCTCGACCGCCTTCATCAGGCCGATATTCCCCTCCTGGATGAGGTCGAGGAACTGCAGGCCGCGGTTGGTGTACTTCTTGGCGATCGAGACCACCAGGCGAAGGTTGGCGACGATGAGCTCTTCCTTCGCCCGCTCGCACATCGCTTCGCCTTCGCGGATCTTCTTGATCGTCGTCGCGACCATGAGATGGGTCGTGCCGTAGCGCTCCTCGATCTCGATCGTGCGCAGCTTGTACTTCTCGATGCGCCGCTTCTGCAGGTCGCGGAGCTCCTTGTTCGACTCCTTCTCGTAGGCGGTCTTGGCGCGCCGCACATCCTGCTCGAGCGCCGAGAACTGCCGGTCGAGATTCTTCAGGTAGTCGACCAGGCGGTTCCGGGTCTGCAGCGAGAAATCGATCGAGCGGATCTCCTGCGCGATCTTGCCGACCACGCGGTCGACTTCACGCGCGAACTCCTGGAAGCGCGCGCCGCCCTCCTTGTACTTGCCCTGCTGGCGCTTGAGCTTCTGCACTTCGCGGTCGAGCTTGGCGATCTGGTCGAAGATGCGGAGATTGCGCTTGATCCGGTCCGCGGCCTTGGGGTCGAGCGGCTCTTCCGGATCGTTCCCGGCGACCAGCTCGCGCAGGACCTTCTTGTCCTTCTGGGCGAGCTCGTTCAGGCGCAGCAGCTCGCGCAGCACCAGGGGGTTCTCGCACAGCGCCTCGTAGATCAGCCACTCGCCCTGCTCGATGCGCTGGGCGATCTCGACTTCCCCTTCGCGATCGAGGAGAGGAACCGTGCCCATTTCGCGCAGATACATGCGCACCGGGTCGTTGGTCTTCTCGTGCTCGTCGACCGCGTAGACCTCGTGCTCTTCGCTCTCTTTTTTGTCGAAGTCGATCGGCGCCGCTTCGATCTCCTCGCGGTTGGCGTAGCGCTCCGGCCGGTCGAGAACAAAGATCTTGAGCTCTTCGAAGCGGCGATAGATGGCGTCGACCTCCGCCGGCAGTCCGATGACCTCGTCGGGCAGCACTTCGTAGATCTCGTCGTAGAGCAGATAGTGCTTCTGCTTGCCGAGCTCGATGAGCTGCTTCACCGACGTGTACTTGTCTTCAATATGAACGATTTTCAGTCGCGCCACTGGGAATTCCTCTGATGCTGGTTAGCGCTGCGGACCGACCGCGGAGCCGATTCTCTTAACGAGGTGCCGTGCGGTGCCGCTGCAGCAAGAGCGCTCTGCGCTCGATCTGAATCTCGTGAAATTGTTCCGTGTCGCCTGCTTCTTGAGCGCGGTCGGCTAAGCGCTTCATCTCCATCAATCGACGATCGAGCCAGCGCTTCTGGATTCCCTGGATGTGAACTTGGGGCTCGGGCTCACCAGCCGAGTCCGGAGATTCTAGCAAAAGCTTTGAGATTCTGTCACTTATGCCCTCCGCGACCGGCAGACGACGGCTGAGATCGGGGGCACCCGGGGGCCGCGCGAGCTCCTGGTAGAGAGCAAGCCAGACGACGTAAATATTCCGCAACTCTTCATTTTCGAAGGCGTCGACCGGCGGCAGCTCGTCCATGGCGGGAACCGGGCGGCCGGCCTCCGCCGCGGCCAGCAGCGACCGCAGCACAGCCTCCTCCGCCCCGCGCCCCGGGGAGGGCCCTGCAGCCGCGGCCGGTTGCGCGAAAGCTTCGGCGAGGGGCTTCGGACCTACCCCGAGGCGGGCCAGGAGAAGGTGCGCCGGGAGCCCCAGGCGCTCGGCGGCGATCCGGCCGTAGCTGTAGCGCAGGACCGTGTCCTTGACCGGGGCGAGGAGGGCGGTGACCTCCTTGGCGGCCCGCGCCCGGACGTGCGGGTTGCGGTGGGCGTCCGGCGGCACGAGCCGGTCGAGCTCGAGCAGAATCAGGTCTTCGCCCGCGGCCACGGCCTGGGCGAGCGCCGCCTCTCCCAGGGCGAGGCGCAGCGAGTCGGGATCCTCACCCGCGGCGAAACGGGTTCGGCGCACCGCGAGGCCCTCGGCAAGGAGGATCGGCAGGGCGCGTCGCGCCGCGGCCTCTCCCGCCGTGTCGCCGTCGTAGCCGACCACGACCTCTTCGGCATGGCGGGCCAGAAGCTTCGCCTGTTCCGGGGTCAGGGCGGTGCCCATGCTGGCGACGGAGGCCTCGATGCCGGCGGCGACCGCCGCCAGTTGATCGAAGTAGCCTTCGACCAGGAAGACGCGGCCGGTTTCGCGCATGGCGCGTTTGGCGGTGTCGAGACCGAACAGGATCGAGCCCTTGTGGAAGCGATCGGTCTCCGCGGTATTGACGTATTTCGCCTTGTCGTCCCCGAGCGTGCGCCCGCCGAACCCCACCAGGCGGCCGGTGGCGTTGCGAATCGGGAAGATCAGCCGGTTGCGGAACCGGTCGTAGGGTTCGCCACCCCCTTCCGGCCGCCCCACCAGACCGGCGTCGAGCAGGTCGGCCATGGCGATCTTCGGGTGCAGCGCCGCGGTGAGGTTGCGCCAGCCATCGGGGGCGTAACCCAGGCGGTAGCGCTTCACGAGCTCGTCCGGAATCCGGCGCTCAGTGAGGTAGCGCTGCGCTGCGGGGGACTGGGCGAGCGCCGCGCCGAAGAAATCCGCCGCCGCCTCGAGGACCGCCTCGAGGTCGCGCGGCAGGTCGGCCTTTCCCGCACCCGCGCGGCGCGCGGCGGGCGCCGGAATCGGCACCCCAAAGCGGCGCGCGAGCGACTCCATCGCGGCCGGGAAGTCGTCGCCGGAGAGCTCCATGTGGAGCTTGATGGCGTCGCCCCCCTTGCCGCAGCCGAAGCAGTAGTAGAGCCCCTGGTCGGGATCGAGCTGGAACGAAGGGCTCTTTTCCTTGTGGAACGGACAGAGCGCCTTCCACTTGCGGCCGACCTTCTGGAGCTTGGCGTGGGCGCCGGCGATCTCGAGAATGTCCACCGCCTCGCGCACCGCTTGCACGAACTGTGGGTTGAGCTGGAGGTTGGAGAGCGTCATCCGTCCGCGGCCTTCAAACTTCGACCCCGAGAGTGTGGGCGAAAGCGACCAGAACCTCGAGGACTCCGGCGGCTTCGGCGCCCTTGGCGCGCAGGGGCGGCGCCAGCCGCTTCGCGACCTCGACGGCTTCCGCGCTTCGCCCGAGCCTGGCGAGCGCCCTGGCGCGGTTGATCTCCACCGAGAAGGTGAGGATGTGGTCGGGCGGGAGAAGCGTACGGTGTTCGACGACGCACTCGTCGAACAGGGTGAGCGCCTCCGCCGACTTTCCCTGCTTCAGGAGTATGTTCGCCAGCAGCGCACGAAATTGCGCGGCGCCGAAGCGGTCGACCGTCTCGGTGATCGCGAGACCTTCACGCACGATCACCTCGCCCTCGTCGAGGCGGTCGCCGTCGCTGAGGATCCGGCCCAACTGGCCGAGAGTCGAGGCGTAATCCGGGTGACGCTCGCCGAGGGATTTCCTGCGGATGGCGAGTGCGCGGCGCGCCTCGACCTCGGCCTCGCCGAGCTTGCCGGCCTCGCGCAGGAGGCCGGCGAGATTGTTGTGCGGATAGGCAGCGCGCGGATCGTCCGGCGGGAGAATCGCGTCCAGTGTCGCAGCGCTCTCGCGATAGGCCTGCTCCGCCTCCGCGACGCGGCCGAGCTCGTTCAGGACCACTCCGAGGTCACCGACCGATAGCATCGTGCGCACATCGCGCTCGCCGAGCACCGAGCGATAGGTCGCGAGGCGCCGCTCGACGACCGGCAGCGCGCCGCGCGGCCCCTCCGCGCCGAACAGCAACTCCATCAGCGGCTCGCGGGCGTCAGCGGCCGCGAGGCTTTGCGGTCCCTCCTCACGATCGAGGACGGCGATCGCATGCTCGAGGCGGGCGCGCGCCAGCGCGAAATCGCCCTGGTTCGACAGCACCCAGCCGAGCGTCCACTCGCTGCGCGCCGTCACCGCGGACTCCTCGCCGTAGAGGGCGACGCGCTCGGCGAGCGAACGCTCCGCGAGACCCTTGGCTGGTTCGAGCTCGCCGAGCTTGCGATAGAGGCCGGCCAGCAGCTCGAGCAGCTCGCTGTGGAGGTCCTTCTGGCGCGCCAGCTCGCTGTCGATCCGGCGGGCGCCCTCGTCGAGCAGCGTTCGCACCTCGACCTTCTCGCCGCGCGCGCGCGCCGGATCGGCGGCTTCGAAGATCGAGACCAGAAAGGCTCGCACCTGCTCGGCGCGCGCGGCCTGCGCGAGCGCCGTGGTCGCGGCCCTCTCGGCGCGCCGTGCCTGCCAAAGGGCGAGCGAGAGCCCGGCGAAGAGCGCCGCGACGACGAGCGCGGCGGCGACAACAGCCAGGCGGTGGCGGGTCACGAATTTCTGCGCGCGGTAGAGGTTGCTGTCGGGCCGGGCGCGCACCGGCCGGCCGTCGAGGTACCGTCGCAAATCGTCGGCGAAGGCGGAGATTGAGCCGTACCTGCGGTCAGGCTCGGGCGCGAGCGCCTTGACCACGATGGTGTCCAGGTCCCCAGCGAGGAGGCGCGCGGCCCTCGGGTTGCCGGCCTCGGCGACCACCCGGCTCGGGCGGGTGAGCGTTTCGCGCTCGACCTCCTGCACGAGGCCGAGGTGTGAGGTCGTCGCGCGCGCATGCGGAAGTCGACCGGTGAGGAGCTCGTAAAGCACCACTCCGAGCGAAAACACGTCGGTCGAGGTTGTCGCCGGCCGGCCGAGGATCTGCTCCGGCGCGGCGTAGGCGGGGGTGAGCGCCCGGTCCTCGAGGCGAGTCGAGTCGCCGGGGGCGCCCTCGCCGGTGAGGATCTTCGCGATTCCGAAATCGAGGAGCTTCACCGTCCCCGAGGCATCGACGAGCAAGTTCGAAGGTTTGAGGTCGCGATGGACGACGAGATTGCGGTGCGCGAGGTCGACGGCATCGGCGACGGCGATGACCAGGCGCAACCGCGCGGCAAGGTCGCTTTGCCGACTCCGGCACCATTCGACGATCGGTTCGCCGTCCACCCGCTCGAGGACGAGATAGGGCCGGCCATCCGGCGCCAGGCCCCCGTCGAGCAAGCGGGCGATGTTCGGATGCTCGAGCCGGGCGAGGATCTGGCGCTCGCGCAGGAAGCGGCGCAGCACCTCCTCGGAGTCCATGCCGAGCTTGAGGAGCTTGAGCGCCACGACCTGGTCGAACTGGCCATCGGCGCGCTCGGCCTCCCAGACCTCTCCCATGCCGCCGCGACCGAGCAGGGCACGCAGCCGGTAGGGTCCGACGCGATCGCCGGTACCGGCGCCGGCGCCGCGAGGTTCAGCGGCGGCGAGCGCTTCGCCGACCGCCTCGGGGTCGAGTCCCGCCGCGCCGCCGGCGAGGAACTCCTCTCCCGCCGAAGCGTCGGCAGCGAGCAGCTCCGTAACCGCCGCGGCCAGGTCCGGATCGCGCCCGGCGAGCGCGGCGAGCGCCAAGGCGCGCGGCCCGGGCTCGAGCTCGGCGAGCTCCTCGAAGCGCGCCCGCGCCGCGGCGAACCGCGCCGGATCCGGGCGGTTCAAGTCGCGATGCCTTGGGCCGCCAGGTCTTGGAAGAGGAAGGCCCGCGCCGAGCGCCAGCGGCGCTTGACGGTGCGATCGGAAACGTCGAGGAGGCCGGCGATCTCCTCGATCGACAGGCCGCCGAAGAATCGCCACTCGACGAGCTGCGCGAGCTCCGGGTCGGCGCTCTCGAGGCGCGACAGCGCCTCGTCGACCGCCAGGAGGTCGGCTGTGCGCTCGGGAGCGGCCACCAGCTGCTCGTCGAGCTCGACCGCGACGCGTGCCCCGCCGCGCTTCACCCGGCGGCGCCGGCGCGCATGGTCGATCACCACGCTGCGCATGGCGCGCGCCGCCAGAGCGTAGAAATGGCGGCGATTCTCCACCGACCAGCTCGCCTGGCGCGAGAACTTGAGGTAGGCCTCGTGCACGAGGGCCGTAGTGCTCAGGGTGTCGGCGGAGGAGGCGCCGCGCAACTGCCGGCGAGCAATGCTGCGCAACTCGGTGTAGACCGCTTCGAAAAGGCGGTCGAAGGCTCCGCGGTCACCGTTCTCGACCGCCACCAGCAATGCGGTGATCTCGGGACCGCCCGGCTCGGGTTCGAAGGGCATGCCGCAGGGATTCTACGCGCTGTCGCCTGGCGCGCCTTGAGAGCCTTCCGACAACCGTTCAGCCGTCGATGCTGAGCTCCCAGGCGGAGATGGCGCGCAGCTCGAGGTTCGCTGCCGCGCTGGCGCGCTCGACGACCAGGAAGTCGCTCTCGCGGTCGAGCGCGAGCAGCGCATGGTGCCAGACGCCGGCGCGCAGACTCACGCCCTGCTGGCCCACGGCGAGAAAGACACGGACGTCGGAAGGCGTCGGCTCAGCCGCATTGCCGGAGACAACGACGAGATAGCGCCCTGGCTGGAGCGGCACAAACGCCTGACTGCCGAGCGGGTGACGTTCGAGCTCGAGAAGAGGCAGCGGCAACCGGCGCGGCTGGGCGCGATAGATGCCGAGCACCGCTCCCCTCCCGGCATCGTCGCCGACGACCTCGACCTGCGCCAGGGGCGAATACCTGGCCGCGGTTCCGCCATTGATCGCCTGCGGCACCATGCCGCTGGTGTCGACGACTTCGCCATAGGGCGCGAACGCCGCGCGCGTCAGCGGTTCGATCACCAGACCGGGGCGTGCCGCGCTCACCGTTCTTGCGTCGCCCTTCCGAACGCCCGCAGCCGGCTGACACCGCCGTCGGGGAAGATGTTCAACCGCAGGTGCGAGATCGGGCCCTGCGCCTTGAGCTCCTGCACATACTCGTGCTCGATGTTGGCGCGCAGGAATTGCTGCGGCAGCAGCTCCGGCCAACTGGCGGAGCCGGCGACCAGGCTCTCTCTGCTAGCCGTCACGAGAGCGCCCTGGAGCGAGGCCTGGTGGGGGAAATTTCCCTTGAAGTGGGCCGTATCGAGAACCACGCGCTCGATCGTGCCCGCGCGGCCAAGGGTGAGGATCGCCCAGTCGAAACCGGGGCCGCGCCGGCGCCGGGTCTCCCAGCCGTCACCCATGTCGAGGCCGCGGCCGGGAAGGAGGAGCTTCGCGGCGGCGCCGAAATGCTCATCGCTCGCGCAGACCACCGAACCGCCGTTCTCGACCGCGGCGAGATCGACGGACTCATCTGCGAAAGCTTCGCTCGGGGGTTGCACCTCGCCGAAGACACGCAGGCGCGCGACACCACCGTCAGGAAAGATGTGCAGGCGCAGCAGCCGGACGGTTCGCACGCCGACCACCGCCAGCCGATGTTGCGCGTTGGGGCCGAGCTCGGCGCGCGGCAACAGCTCGAACCAGTCCGCGCGCTCCGGATCGGACTCGCTCGCAGCTTCGATCGTCGCCGCGAGCGGCTGGTTGCCGTCGAAGAAGCGGGTGTCGATATCGACGCCGTGCACTCGCGCGGGTCCGCCGAGCCGCACAACGCAGCTGTCGTGACCACCGTCACGCCGCCGCCGGCTCTCCCAGCCGTCCATCCACTTGCCGTGCTCGTCGTATTTGCCGGGGATGAACACCGGCTCCTCGGGCCGGATCAGTCGCGCGGCCGCGCCGAAGAAATCGTCGGTGACCGAGACGACATCGGCGCCGAGTCGAGGCTGTGCAAGATTCAGATAACGGCGCCAGAACGGCCAGCTCTCGTTCATCTCAGCTTCCCCGATAGGTGGTGTAGCTCCACGGAGCGAGCAGCAGCGGCACGTGGTAGTGCTGCTCGGGATCCGCGAGCTCGAAAGCGATCGCGACTTCGGGAAAAAAACCGTTGCCGCCGTGATGGCCGCCGGTATCGAAGCGCAGACGATAGGTGCCCACCGGCAGAGTTTCGGGGCCGAGAGCAGCGACGCGGCCGTTGTCGTCGGTTCGCGCGGTGGCGATCGGTTCGGGCGCGCCGTCCGCGCCGACGCGCTCGAGCACGACCGTCATTCCGGCAGCGGGCCGGCCGCTCGCGAGATCGAGAACATGTGTGGTGACCTGACTCATGAGTCCTCCGGCTCGAGCTCGCGCAAAAGCTTTCCGAGCCGCAGCACGGTGATCTTACGTTGCTCTTCACCGGCGAGATCGAGCTCCACTCCGGGTTCGTTGGACAGCCGGCGCTCCAGCGCCGCGAGCATCTCTCCAGCGCTCCTGCCGGTGGCGCAGATCAGGAAGACGTGGCCGAATCGACTCTGATAGAGGTCGTTGCCCCTGGCGAGCTCCGCGAGTGTCGTCTCGTCGGCGCCGCCAGTGCCCGCCTGTTCCGAGCGCTCGAGGGCCGCGGTGTCCGGAGCGTGTGCCAGACGAGCGCGCATGGCGGTGAGGTCGCCGATCCGTGGATGGGCGGCGAACGCCTCGCGCCAGTCGACCTCTTCGAGCCGGTCGAAGGCGCTCTCGCTGGCGGCGAAGAGCTCACGCGCGTCCCCTAGCGGCCACTCCTCGAGAATCGCCTCGAGCCAGCGGCGCGAACCGCAGCAGCGGTGCAGGAGCGCCTGCACCTCGGCCCGCGAGCGCCGCGCCAGCAGCTCGAAACCGCGACGCTCCGATGCCGTGAAGCCGCCGCGGATCCGCAACGGTGCGCCGCATGATTCAGCCAAACGGCCGGCTCGGAACAGCTCACGCCCGCCGGCCCAGGTGCGCTGGACGACTCCCGCAAGCTCACGGCCCTCGTACGGCGTCAGCGGGTGGCGGTGCTCGAGGTCCGCGCCGCGCACCACGAAGCGGGCCTCGGGGCGGAAGGCGACCAGGTCGGCCCGCGCTCCGGGCCGGATGGTGCCGCGGTCGCGCAGTCCGAGCCAACGCGCCGGACGACCCGAGAGCCACTCCGCCAGGCGCTCGAGGCCGAACCCGCGCGCCGCGGCGCCGCTCCACAGCGCCGGCAGAAGGAGCTGGAGAGACGCGATTCCACCCCAGGCGGCAGCGAAATCTCCGCTCGCGAGCCGTTTCATCTCCGGTGGGCAAGGGGAGTGGTCGGTGGCGACGAAATCGATCACGCCGCGCTCGAGCCCGCCCCATAGCGCCTCGCGGTTCGCCGCGCTGCGAATCGGCGGCGCGCACTTCGCCGTCGTGTCGCCGTCGGCGATCTCCTCGGCGGCGAAGGTCAGATAGTGGGGGCAGGTCTCGACCGTGATGTCCAGGCCTTCGGCGCGCGCGGCCTCGAGAAGTGGCAACGCCTCCGCGGCGGCGAGATGGACGACATGCACCGCGCACCCGGTCTCGCGGCAGAGCTCGACGAGGAGCGCGATCGCCGCGAGCTCGGCGCTCGGCGGGCGGCTGGCGAGATAGTCGGCGTAGCAGGGACCGATCGGGCCTTCGGCAGCGGCCGCCGGGGCGATGAGCTCCGCGTGCGCCAGCAGCCGGCGGCCGGTGCCGGCGAGATGTTCCATCGCGGCGCGCAGCTCGGCTCGATCGAGTGGCGGAAAGCTCGCCAGCCCGGAGTCGCAGAGAAAGCACTTGAAGCCCGCGACTCCGGCGAGGGCCAGGTCGGCGAGCTGCCTGCCGTCGCGCGCGTTCGCGGGGACGACCCCGGCGTAGAAGGCGACATCGACCAGCGACCGGCCGGCGGCGGCGCGCAACTTCACGTCGAGCGCCTCGACCGTGGTGGTCACCGGCTCGCTGTTGAGCGGCATGTCGACCAGAAGCGCGATGCCGCCCGCGGCCGCGGCGCGCGACGCGGAGGGAAAGCCCTCCCACTCGGCATCTCCCAGTTCCGGCGCAATACCGGAAGCCGGACCGGGTGCGGGATCGTTGATGTGGACATGCACGTCGATCACCGCCGGCATCAGCACGTCGTCCCGGAGATCGAGGATCGGTGCGCCATCCGGGTGCTGGACCGCACCGTGGTCGAGGAGCTCGCGGATGCGACCGCCCTCGACCCGGACGTCCGCCGGACGCACGCCTGCGGGCGTCACGACGCGCGTGCTCCGCAACACGATTTCGCCGGATGTGGGGTGGCTTGCCATCGTGGGCTCGAGAAGCCCCGCAACGATACCCCCGATTCTGCCGGCTCGGCCCTGGCGGCGGGCCGTTCGACGCTCCCCCGCTATACTCGCTCGCGTCTCTCCGGACCCGCGACCATGAGCCCGACGCTTCTCTCCCACCGCTACGGCAAGCAGAAGATCCGGCTCACCCATCTCGACCGCTCGACCGAGCCGCACCGGCTGACGATCGCCGCGGTCGGCGTCACCCTCGAAGGCGACTTCGCCGCGAGCTACACCGCCGGCGACAACCGCGAAGTCGTCGCCACCGACTCGATCAAGAACACCGTCTATGTGCTCGCCCGCGAGCACGGTGTCGAGTCGATCGAGGAGTTCGGCGTCGCGCTGGCCCGCCACTTCGTCGGCACCTATGCGACCGTCGCGGCGGCGCGGATCGACCTCGAGGAAGAGATCTGGTCGCCGATCCGGGCGGGCGCGGAGTCGTTCCCCGACGCCTTCGAGCGCGTCGCGTCCGAGACCGGCACCGCCTCCGCCCTCCTCGGCGCCGACGGGCTCGTCCTCACTTCCGGAATCGAGGATCTTCAGGTCCTGAAGAGCTCGCACTCCGGCTTCGTCGATTTCGTGCGCGACCGCTACACGACCCTTCCGGATGTCGACGACCGCCTGTTCGCCACCAGCGTGGGGGCCCGCTGGCGGCTTGCCGACGGCGCATCCGGCGACGTCGACTTCCGGACGCTGCGCGCCGGAGTGCGCCAGGTTCTCGTCGAGTCCTTCGCCCGTCACGACTCGCTCGCCGTTCAGCAGACGCTCCACGCCATGGGGATCGCCGTGCTCGATCGCTTCACGACGGTCGCAGAGATCAACCTCGTGCTGCCGAATCAGCACCATCTGCTCGCCAACCTTGC
>JBDSRU010000225.1:0-2980 GCA_039929145.1 Thermoanaerobaculia bacterium | reverse complement strand
GAGGACGGCATCGCGCGCAGCGAAGAATCAGGTCAGTACTTCGCGGACGCCTGCGCGGCGACCGGCGGCGCCTCGGTCTGTCGAGAGGCGCTGGTCACCGGCTATGCCATCGCGCTTGCCGAGTCTTCGCGCGGCGGCCTGGCGGCGGCGCGCGACCGGCTCGCCCCGCTGGTCGAGCGCGGGCGCTCGGTGCTCGGCGACCGCCGCCTGATGGCGCAGATGCTGAACAGTCTCGGGGCGTTCGAGCAGCGTCTGGGAGCCTACGAACCGGCGGCGCGCCATGTGCGTGAGGGACTCGCGCTGGCCGAGCTGGTGGGCGAGAGCGCCGCCGACGTGGCGCTCGAAGGTCGCAGCGAGCTCGCTGCGGCGCTCGCTTCGGGCGGCGACCTGCGCGGAGCCTCCGGCGAGCTCGCCAAAGTCATCGCGGCCCTCGACGCTCTCTATCCCGGGGGACACCGGCTCTGCGCCGACCAGCGCACCAACCGGGCGATCTATCTCATCGATCTGGGCGAGCTGACCACAGCCGAACCGGCGCTGGCTTCGGCGCTCTTTTGGTACCGCGGCGAAAGTCCGCCGCATCAGGCCGGCGTGGCGCGAGGGCTCGAGCTCATGGCCCGCCTGCGTGACCTGCAGGGGCGACTGGGCGAGGCCCGCGCCCTCGCCGAAGAGTCGTTGCAGCTGCGCCGGAGCGCCGGAAGCGCGCGCGATCTCGGCAGCGTCCTCTTCACTCTCGCACGCATCGAGCTCGACCAGGGCCAGGCGCGCGAGGCGCTCGCGGCGGCCGAAGAAGGTTTTGCCCTGAGCCGAGAGGGGCTGGGCGAAGGCCACCCCCTTCAGGCGCTGCGCTCGGCCCGGTTGGGTGACGCTCGGCTCGCCTCTGGGGACCGGGATGCTGCCAGCGAAGCGATCGGACGCGGCGAACAGTGGGGCTCCGAGCGGCTTGCGCCGGGACATCCGAATCGCTGCCGCATCGCACTCAGCCGGGCTCGTCTTCTGCTCGCCGGAGGCGATGGGGAGGCGGCGCGGGAGGTGGCGCAGGCGGCTTGCGCGCCATTCGTCGATCTCCTCGGGCCAGACTCGGAAGCGATGCAGGATCTGCAGCTCGTCGAGCGCGCAGCGCTGAAGTCGATGCGATCGACGCGTTCGGCGACGCCCTAGGCCGAGGGATCGTCGCCCGGGGAGGGCACGGTTTTCGGCGG
Organism: Thermoanaerobaculia bacterium; assembly: GCA_039929145.1. Lineage (GTDB taxonomy): Bacteria > Acidobacteriota > Thermoanaerobaculia > Multivoradales > JAGPDF01 > JAGPDF01. Next base: position 1,781 of record JBDSRU010000225.1, on the reverse strand, counting down.
ACCCGCCTGGAGCGCGCGCAGCAGCCAGGCCCGGGCGAAGGCCCAGTCGCGCTTGACGGTGCGCGGAGAGAGATCGAGCACTGCCGCGACCTCTTCGACCTCCAGGCCCGCGAAGTAACGCAGCTCGACCACCCGCGACGGGCGCGGGTGAGCGGCGGCGAGCCGGTCGATTGCGCGGTCGAGGTCGAGGAGGTAAGCCTCGTCGACAGCCTCCTCCCTTTTTCCGGGCAGGTCGCCGATCAGCGAGATCGAAATCGGCAGATGGGCGCGCTTGTCGGCGAGCCGCGCCCGGGCGTGGTCGACGAGAATCCGGCGCATCATTGTCGCCGCCAGCCCGAAGAAGTGGGAGCGATCGCGCCAATCCAGACCCTTCTGGCCCGCGAGGCGAAGATACGCCTCGTGAACCAGCGCCGTCGGCTCCAGGGTGTGGCCTTGGCGCTCTCCGCGCAGTTGCGCCGCGGCGAGGCGCTTGAGCTCGCCGTAGACCAGCTCGAGAAGCTTGTCATCGGCAGCGGTCTCGCCGCGCCGCCACGCCTGGAGAAGCTCGGTGACGGGCAGATCGCCATCGGGTCGCGATTCGGTGGACAAGGGATTCCTCGGATTCCTGCGCAGTGTACACGGGGCGGCGGCCGGAGTCGTGCCGATCCTGTTGCCGTCCTCCGGGGGCTGTGCGAGTCTCTCGCACCATGAGCCACGGTGGGGATCGCGTCGCGGAGGTGCTGGTGAGGCAGGGCGTGAAGACGCTGTTCACGCTCTGTGGCGGTCACATTTCGCCCATTCTGGTCGGGGCGAAGGCTCTGGGAATCCGGATCGTCGATACCCGCCATGAAGTCGATGCGGTTTTCGCCGCCGACGCGACGGCGCGCCTGACCGGCGTTCCCGGAGTCGCCGCGGTCACCGCCGGACCGGGCCTCACCAACACGATCACCGCGATCAAGAACGCCCAGATGGCGCACTCTCCGGTGGTCATCCTGGGTGGCGCTACCGCGACCGTTCTCAAAGGACGCGGGTCCCTGCAGGACATCGACCAGCAGGCGCTCATGGCGCCGCACGTCAAGTGGCAGGGGAGCGCCAGGCGGGTGCGGGAGCTCGCTCCTCTGCTCGAGACCGCCTTCGCGATGGCGCGCGAGGGCGTACCAGGTCCGGTCTTCCTCGAGTGTCCGGTCGATCTGCTCTATCCGGAGGCGACGGCGCGGGAGTGGTACGGAGTGGTTCCGAAGCCGGACGAGCGGCCACCGACGCTGGGCAAGCGCCTCGAGCGCTGGTACCTGTCGCGGCACCTGGACAGGGTCTTCGCTCGCGCCGATGAGCGTTCGGCAGCCGCGGCGCTGCCGGTCGCGGCGGCGCCGGCCAGCGGTACGGTCCGGCGCGCCGCGCGAGCGTTGGCACGGGCGGACCGGCCGCTCCTGCTCATCGGCTCGCAGACGATGCTTCACGCGATCTCCGCCGTCGAGCTCAGGCGGGCGATCGAGCTCCTGGGTCTGCCCGTCTACCTGTCGGGCATGGCTCGCGGACTCCTCGGCGGCGCGCATCCGCTGCTGCGGCGGCACAAGCGACGCGAGGCGCTGCGCGCGTCGGACTGCGTCGTGCTGGCCGGCGTGCCGTCCGATTTCCGCCTGGACTACGGCCGCCATGTCGGCCGCAAGGCAACTCTCGTCTCCGTCAACCGCAGCTCGGAGGATCTCGAGAAGAACCGGCGACCGGATATCGGTGCGCTCGCCGATCCCGCGCTCTTCCTCTCCGCGCTGGCCGAGGAGGCTTCGGGCCTCCACGCGCGCTGG
>JBDSRU010000224.1:0-3369 GCA_039929145.1 Thermoanaerobaculia bacterium | reverse complement strand
CCGTCGGTGCGCCAGACCTCCGTTTGTCCGCCCGCGAAGCCGCTGGCGATGAGAAGCCGATCCGGACCGGTGCCGCGCAGGGAGACTCCCGCGAAACTGCCGATCGCAAGACTCGTCAGGGAGTAGGTCCCGGCGGCAGTGCCGTCCGACCTCCACACCTCCGTGTCGCCCGAGCTCCTGTCCATCAAAAAAAGCACCACGCCGCTGTCGAGCGCGCGAGCTGGCGGTTCGCCGGAATTGCGCCAAAACTCGAATGGCTGGCTGCCCGCGGGGAGGTCGAAGAGGCGTTTCGTCGAGGCGGAGGAACCCGCGGTGACCCAGACTGCAGACGGGGCATCGGAGGTGCCGGGGGGGGCGAACTGCTCTCCGGTCGCGAAGAGGAGAAAGGCTTCGGAGAAGGCAAAACCGTAGGGGTCGGAGTCGCAAGTTCCCGGGCAGAGATCGGCTAGGAGTTCGGGCTCTTCACTCCCCCGTGAAATGACCCAGGCCTCGCGCCCGACCTCCCGATTCCGGGCCGAGAACCACGTTCCCTCCGGCAGCAGCACGAGGTTGCGCGGGTCGCTGTCGGCCTCGCCGTTCTCGCCGGGGGCGAAGTCCTGCCAAAGGTGGGGCTGCGGCTCCTCCGCGCGAAGTGCGGCCCAGCCGGGAGCGAACATGGCAGCAGAAGCGAACGCGAGAGCCGGGAAGAACTTGGCGATCGCTGTTCGGCGCATGGCTACTCGGGGTCGAAGAGAGTGCCGGAGGGCACCGATCCGCCGATCGGGGCCGCCGGCAGCGGATAGCCCAGATGCTGGTAGGCCCGCTGCGTGGCGACGCGGCCGCGCGGCGTGCGCTGCAGGAAACCTTCTTGCAACAGGTAGGGCTCGTAGAGGTCCTCGATGGTTCCACGGTCCTCACCGACCGCCGCGGCGATCGCCTGGATCCCGGCCGGGCCGCCGCCGTAGACCTCGATCAGTACCGAGAGGATCCGCCGGTCGAGCTCGTCGAAGCCGAAGTCGTCGACTTCGAGGAGGGCGAGCGCCTTCTTCGCCATCGCGAGGTCGATCCCCGGCGCGTGCGAATCGACCTGGGCGAAATCGCGCACCCGGCGGAGCAGGCGGTTGGCGATGCGCGGTGTGCCGCGGCTGCGCCGCGCCAGCTCGTCGAGGCCGGAGGCGTCGGAAGCGACGCCGAGGAGCTCGGCCGAGCGCCGCACGATGCGCGCGAGCTGCTCCGGCGGATAGAAGTCGAGCCGGTGGACGATGCCGAAGCGGGCCCGCAAGGGCGACGAGATGAGCCCCGCCCGCGTCGTCGCTCCGACGAGCGTGAAACGCGGCAGATCGATCCGGACGATGCGCGCCGCCGGGCCCTGGCCGATGACGAGGTCGAGCTTGAAGTCCTCGAGCGCCGGGTAGAGGATCTCCTCGACCGCCGGCCCGAGGCGGTGGATCTCGTCGACGAACAGGATGTCGCCCGGCTGCAGGTTGGTGAGGATCGCCGCCAGATCGCCGGCGCGCTCGAGCACCGGCCCGGCGGTGGTGCGCAGGGGCGCATCCATCTCCTTCGCCAGAATGTGCGCCAGCGTCGTCTTCCCCAGCCCGGGCGGACCGAAGAGCAGCACATGATCGAGCGGCTCCCCGCGCTGCTTCGCCGCGCGGATGAACACCTTCAGATTCTCGACGATCCGGTCCTGCCCGACATACTCCGTCAGCTGCCGCGGCCGCAGCGTCTGTTCGACGGAGACCTCGGCCCCTTCGAGCTCACCGGAGAGAACGCGGTCGGAGGGCGAGGGAGGCATGGGAACATTCTAGACCCGACCGGGGCGTGGTTTACGCCTGCCTTCCCCCTGCTATTCTGAAGGCGTGTCTCCGACGGTTGCGCGGATTGGGCCCTATCGTTTCTTTTTATATGGGAACGAGGGCTTCGAGCCGCCGCACATTCACGTGCTCCGAGAGCGAATGCTGGCCAAGTTTTGGCTAGAACCGGTCGGGCTGGCAGGATCCACAGGCTTTCGCCCACACGAACTGTTCGAGATCCAGCGACTGGTCGAGGAGAATGGGGCGAGATTCAAGGAGGCTTGGAATGATTTCTTCCATGCTTGAGTTGCGGCCCTTGGCGCGGCGGGTCGAAATCACTGACGACGAGCTCTCCGTAGATCTGGCGGATGGCCGACGCATTTCGGCGCCGCTGGTCTGGTTTCCGCGCCTCCTCGCCGCAGACGCGGCGGAACGTCAGAATTGGGAGCTGCTGGGAGACGGCGAGGGGATTCACTGGCCCTCTATCGATGAAGATCTGAGCGTCGCCGGCCTGCTCGCGGGAGCGCGAAGCCACTCCCGACCCTTGAAACGCGCCGGCTGACCGGCGCCCGCAGGCCCATCCGATCGGTGCCGATCCAATCGTGACTCCTCGCGACTTCGTCCGCAAGTGGAAAGCCGCGCCGCCAAACGAGAGTTCGGCGGCGGAGGGGCATTTTCTCGACTTGTGTGAGCTGGTCGGTTACGGGAAACCAGCCGCACTCGATCCGACCGGCGAATCGCTCTGCTTCGAGAAGGGCGCCGAGAAGCGGGGCGGCAGCGACGGTCGTCGACGTCTGGAAGCGCGGCTTCTTCGCTCTCGAGTACAAGGGCAAGCACAAGGATCTCGCCGCCGCCTCTCTTTCGGTGTCCTGCATTCGCGCCTTCACCAAGTCTGGGCCTTAGCTCAAGGTACTCAACTGAGAGAAATGGAGTGCGGCTTCCGCTACACGCCCACCAGCTGCTTCGAAACCTTCCCTTTTCCTTTACCAGCAGAAAACTTAGCGGCTGCCATCAGCGCTGCGGCGAAGCAGCTGGATGAGCTGCGGCGGGCGTGGCTGAATCCGCCGGAGTGGTCGAAGGTGGAGGTGCTCGAGTTCCCGGGATCGGTCGACGGACCGTGGAAGCGTTTCGTGCACGCGGCGGATGCGCGTGGGATCGGGACGGTGCGGTGGCCGCGGATCGTGGCGCGCGATGCCGAGGCGGCGAAGAAGCTCGCCAAGCGCACGCTCACCAACCTCTCCAATGAACGCCCCGCCTGGCTCGATCTCGCGCACAAAAAGCTCGACGAGGCGGTGTTCGCGGCCTATGGCTGGCCGAGCGACCTCACCGACGAGCAGATTCTCGAGCGGCTGCTGGCGCTAAATCTCGAGCGCGCGGCGGCTGAAAAAGGCGCAGAGGAGGAATCGTGATTCGCAACTTCGCGCTCGCTGCCATGCTCGCCGCCGCAGCCTCGGGCGCAGCTGTCGCCGCGGAGGGAGCCAAAAAAAAGTCAAACGCGCCCCTTCGCATGGTGGAGATGCCATTCGATGATGCGGCGAAGGGCCTGCTCATCCGCTCCATTCCCCTACGAGTCGCCTTGCCGGACACTTACGTG
>JBDSRU010000223.1:0-3023 GCA_039929145.1 Thermoanaerobaculia bacterium | reverse complement strand
GCGGCGTTGATTGCGGGCGCCTGGTATCTGCTGGTGACTCCGCGCAACAAGGACATCGCCGTCAAGACGAAACAGCTCGACGCGCTGCAGGTCCAGATCAACGAGGGCCGGGCCGCCAAGCAAAAGTTGCCCCAGTTCCGCGAAGAGGTGCGACGGCTCGAGCTCGAGCTCGAAAAGTTGCTGCGCATCCTGCCGGCGCGCCGCAATACGCCCGAGCTCCTGCGGCGCATCCGCCAGTTGACGGAGCAAGGCAGCTTCGACCTCCTCCGTTTCACGCCCGGTAACTTCACCGACCGCGACTTCTACAGCGAGTGGCCGATCGCGATCCGGCTCGACGGCAGCTACCACAATCTCGCCTTGTTCTTCGATCGCGTCGGCCGTTTCTCGCGCATCATCAACATCGAAAACCTGAAGATCGCGGCGACTCCGAACAGCCCGAAGGGACACTCGATCAGCGCCTCGTTCACCGCCAAGACCTTCATCTACCGCGAGGCTCCGCCTCCGGAGCCGGTGTCGGCCAAGAAGGGCAAGAAGACCGCGGCCAAGCCGGGAGGCGAGTGATGAGCAACCACTGCCAGGCCACGCAGTCACGATCGAAGCGCCTGCCGGAAATTCCGGCGAGCGAAGCCGTGAGCGCAGTCTGGCCGCGACGCTGGACGGGTCGGATGGCCCTGACGATTCTCCTGGCTCCGACCGGGTTCGCCCTCTTCGCGCCTGCCGCCAGTGCGCAGGAAGGGACAGCACCCCCTGCCGCACCGCCGGCCGCAGAAGCGACGACGAGCGTCGACGACATCCTCGCCGGTGAAGAGGATGTGCTCTCCGGCACGACCTATTCCTACGATCCGGGCAGCCGGAGGGATCCGTTCCGCTCTCTGCTGGCGGCGAAGAACAAGGCCGAACGCAAAGGTGCGTTGCCCGAAGGCATTCCGGGCCTCCTGATCGAAGAGATCGATCTCACCGGAATCTTCAAGACCTCGCGCGGCTTCGTGGCGCAGGTCCTGGCATCGAACAAGGAAAAGAGTTACCTCATTCGCGAAGGCGACCAGCTCTACGACGGCGACGTCGTGAGCATCACGCAGCAAGAGGTCGTCTTCAAGCAAATCGTCAGCGACCCGACGGTGATCAAGCCGTTTCGGGAAGTGATCAAGAAGCTCAGCCCGTAGTCCAACCTTTTTCTTCAGACAGGACAGGACTACGCGATGGAGGCGAGCGACATGGGAGACGCGGTGAACAGCATGAAAAGGGCACTCAGGAACGGGAAGGCTTGGACCTTGGTTCTTGCGGCTGCGACGATCTGGAGCGGCTCTGCCGTAGCGTCTCCTGAAAGCGTGGCGCGTTCGTCGGAACCGGTTCCGCCAGCGGCGGCTCCCGCAGCCCTGCCGGCCACGATTTCCCGGCTCGCCATCATGGAGGGCGCGCCCGGAACCCGAATCGACATCGTGGCCGACAGCGCGCTGGTGTGGACGACCTACCGCGACGCCGACGGGGCGCTGGTCATCGAGCTCCCCAATACCCGGCCACTCGAAGGAGTGCATGCGGAGAAGCCGCCCGCTGGACTGGTGTCATCGGTTGCCGTCTCCGTCGACGAGACGTCTGGCAGGCCGCTAACCCGGCTCACCGTCCAGACCCGCCAGGACGCCGAGCACACGCTCGTCGCCGGCCAGAACAGCCTGCATATCGATCTGACTCCCGCTGGAGTCCAACGGGCCCAGACGTCTGCGCCTCCGACCCCCGCCGCGGCGACGCTCGCCAGCTCGCGAGCGGAGTCGCCGGCTGCGCCTGAACCGTACGTCCCGGCTGCCCTGCCATTGGCGGCAGCGGCGGCAGCGGCGCCAGCGACGAGCCTGGCAAACCTCGGAACGCCCGATCGCCCGGTCATCGCACCGCCGCCGACCGGTGCATTGGCCTCGGTCCTGGGTAGCGTCGATGTCATCTCTGAAGGTGCGGCGACGGTGGTCCGGATCGCCGGTGACGGCGAGTTCGCCTACTCGACTTTCCTGCTCGCCAACCCTGATCGCTTCGTCATCGACCTCGACGGGGTCGTCAATCAGAGCGCCCGCAGCAGCGCGCCGCTCGAAGGCGCGATCCTGGCGCGCATCCGCGTCTCGCAGTTCAAGAAGAGCCCTGAGGCTGTCTCTCGCGTCGTTTTTGACCTCCGGCAGACCGTTCCGCCGACCATCGAACGTGGACCGGAAGGCCTCCTCGTGCGCTTCGGTGCCGCCGCGGTGATTGCCTCTCGGGCTCCGGAGCGATCGGAGCCATCGGAGCCGGCAGAGTCCGTTCAGACGATCGCCACCGTGCGGCCCGCTGCCGAGCCGGTCGTCGAGCCGGCTGTGGATCCCGCAAGAGAGCCGATGCCGGAGGAGACTCAAGCGGCTTCCGTGGAGACTTTCGCGGCCAGCGACGTGCAGGCCTACGCTGAGCTGGAGACCGCCGCTGCTGTGCAGGCACCGGTCGCAAGTGCGGCGTCCCTGTCGCCACCGAGCCCAGTGATCGCTCTGCCAGCGGCGGCCCACTCGCCCGCCCCGGCCTCTCCGATCGTGGACTTCGCTGCGAAGTCCGTGACGCCGCGCGACACCAGTCTCTACGAAGCCGCCGACACCCAGGTGATGGACGCGCCCCGGCCTTCCGCTGCGCCGAGCCCCGCGTTCGCGCAGCAGACCGTCGGTGGGACGCACAAGGAATACGTTGGCGAGACGATCTCTCTCAGCCTCAAGGACGGCGACATCAAGGACGTCCTGCGATCGTTCGCGAAGATCAGCGGACTCAATGTCGTGGTCCAGCCGGGTGTCCGTGGCACGGTCACGGTCGAGCTGGAGAGCGTGCCGTGGGACCAGGCGCTCGATCAGATTCTCAAGATCAACAACCTCGGCTACGAGCTCGACGGCAACATCATGCGCATCGCGCCGCGCAACGTTCTCGAGGCCGAAGCCAAGGAGCAGCAGGCTCTGGCCCAGGCGCAGGCTTTGTCCATCCCGCTGCGCACGGTCATCAAGCGGATCAGCTACTCGAGCGTCGGCGAC
>JBDSRU010000222.1:0-3405 GCA_039929145.1 Thermoanaerobaculia bacterium | reverse complement strand
CCGCTCTTGGTGACCACGTTGACGAAACCGCCGCCCGAGCGGCCGAATTCGACCGAGGCGCCGTTGGTGATGACCGAGAACTCCTTGATCGATTCCTGCGAGACGGAGAGCGGGGCGCGGCCTTCGGCGCCGCCGACCGTGCCACCGAAGAAGGCGTTGTTGAAGTCGACGCCGTCGATCGTGACGTTGGTGTTGATGCCGCGCTGGCCGGAGATCGCGAGGTTGCCGCGCTCACTGTCGAAACGGGTCGACGGGGTCAGCAGGACCAGGTTGCGGAAGTCGCGCGCCGCGAGCGGCATCTTCTCGATCTGCTCGGTGCTCACCGTCGTCGAAGACGCCGTGTTGGTGACTTCGATCACCGCGATCTCCGAGGTCACGTCGATGGTCTCGACGATCGCCGAGACCTGGAGCGTGAAATCGATCGTCGGAGTGGAGGCGAGGACCAGGCGGACGTCGGCCCGGCTGGAGGTTGCGAAGCCGTCGAGTCCGGCGGTGATGCTGTAGTTGCCGGTCGGAAGATTCAGCAGGCGGTAGAACCCTTCGGCGTTGGTCGTGTCGCTCACCACCAGGCCGGTCTCCAGGTTTGTCGCCGTGACGGCGACGCCAGGAAGAACCGAGCCGTCTTCGGCGGAAATCGTGCCGGAGACGCGAGTGGTGGTGACGTCGGTCTGGGCCCAGACCGTGGCGGCACATGCTGCCGCCATCAGGCTCGCTGCGAGAACCCTCTGCAACCTCTTCATGACATCAATCTCCTTGATCAGGTGAATAGAAAACGGTCGAGCCGAACTGCGAGAGCGAGAATCGTATCTGGCACGGCGCCTTCGAGGGCGACGATTGGGCAACTTTCCGGTGACTTCGTAGGTGGAATCCTACCCGACCGGAGCGGCTCTGTCAGCCGCACAAGAAACTGTGCAACCGCCACTTTCCACCGATCGGCCCTCCCAGAAGCGCCCCATTCAGCCTGCCATTTGCCGACCCGCAGGGCTGAAACCGAAGTGGTTCCGAGTGCGTACCCGGGTGTTACACTGCGGTCAAATTTCGACAGGAGAGTCTGAACATGGTCATCGCGCCGTCGCGGAGAAGTTTCGCAGCCCTGCTTGCAATCGTCCTGCTTTTGACCCTTTCGGGCGCCGGCTTCGCCCAGCAACCGGCGGCAGAGCCGCCAGCGGCGGCGGATGCCGCCGTCGAAGACGGCACGGCGGTCGTTCTCGACGAAATCACCGTCACCGCGCAGAAGCGTGAGGAGAACATCCAGAATGTGCCGCTTTCGATCACCACCCTGGACAGCGAGCAGCTGGAGCTGCTGACCGCCGGCGGCGGCGACGTCAAGTCGCTGTCGGGGCGGGTTCCGAGCCTGTTGCTGGAGTCCTCCTTCGGTCGCGCCTTCCCGCGCTTCTATGTCCGCGGCCTGGGCAACACCGACTTCGACCTGAACGCCTCCCAGCCGGTGTCGATGATCGTCGACGACGTGGTGCTCGAGAACCCGGTCGTGAAGGGCATGCCGCTGTGGGACGTGGAGCGCACGGAAGTCCTGCGGGGACCGCAGGGCTCGCTCTTCGGCCGCAACACCCCGGCCGGCATCGTGAAGTTCGACACGGTGCGGCCGTCGCAGGATCGCGACGGCTTCGTGAGCGCCTCGTTCGGCACCTTCAACGCGATCGACGCCAAGGCAGCGTTCGGCGGCGCGATCACCGACAAGCTCTCGGCCCGCGTCTCGCTGCTCTACCAGTCGCAAGGCGACTGGATCGACAACGGCTTCACCGGTGAGAACGACGCGCTCGGCGGCCACCAGACGGGCGCCTATCGCATCCAGTTCCTCTGGCAGGCTTCCGACCGTTTCAGCGCCCTGCTCAACGTCCACGGCTGGGAGCTCGACGGCACGGCGCGCGTCTTCCGCGCCAACATCCTCCAGCACGGCAGCGACGAGCTGGTCGACGGCTTCGAGCAGGACACGGTGTACCAGGACGGACTGAACGAGCAGGACATCAGCGCCCGGGGCGGCGCCTTTACGCTGAATTACGAGTTCGACTTCGGCACCCTGACGGCGATCAGCGGCTACGAGACGCTCGACATGTTCAGCCGCGGCGACATCGATGGCGGATTTGGCGCGGTCTTCGCCCCGCCGTCCGGCCCGGGCTTCATTCCATTCCCGTCCGAGTCGGCCGACGGCATTCCCAAGCTCGACCAGTTCACCCAGGAGATCCGCCTGGCGAGCGACACCGGTGGCGCGTGGGACTGGCTGGTCGGCTTTTTCTACTTCGACGAGAGCCTGCAGGCCGACAGCTTCAGCTACAACAGCCTGGCCGGCAACGTCCAGGACGGCTACGCCTTCCAGAAGCAGGATGCCGAGTCGTGGGCGCTCTTCAGCTCGCTCGACTTCCGCCCGACCGACCGCTGGTCGCTCAAGGGCGGCCTGCGCTACACCACCGACGAGAAGGAGTTCTCCGCCGAGCGCCCGGATCCGACCTTCCAGACCCCGACTTCGGGTCCGATCCGGGCTTCGACCGACGCCGATCTCGTGACCTGGGACCTGTCGGCCAACTTCGCCGCCAGCGATCTGGTCAATCTCTACGGCCGCATCGGCACCGGCTTCCGCGCCCCGTCGATCCAGGGCCGCATCCTCTTCTGCGCCGACTTCCAGGGCGGCACGAATCCGGCGACGAACTGCGTGTCGATCGCCGATGAGGAAGAGGTCCTGTCGTACGAGGTCGGCATGAAGAGCGAGCTCCTCGAGCACAAGCTGCGCCTGAACCTCGCCCTCTATCAGTTCACCGTCGACGGCCAGCAGTTGGTCGCCGTCGGCGGCCAGTTCAATACCGCGACCCTGCTCAACGCCGACCAGAGCAAGGGCTATGGCGTCGAAGCCGACATCAACTGGGCGCCCTCGGCGCACTGGCTGATCACCCTCGGTGGCAGCTTCAACCACACCGAGATCGACGACCCGAACCTCGGCGTCTCGCCGTGCGGCGGCGGCTGCACGGTACTCGACCCGATCGTCGGCGGCCTGGCGCGTGTCGACGGCAATCCGCTGCCGCACGCTCCCGAGTGGATCTTCAACGGCATCTTCGACTATCGCCGCCCGGCAGGGGCCGGACTCTTCTCGGCCAGCCTCGACTGGGCGTACCACAGCGAGAAGAGCTTCTTTCTCTATGAGTCGAAGGAGTTCAATGGTGACTCGCTCGAGATCGGCGCCCGCATCGCCTTTGCCTTCTCGGAGGGTCGCTACGAGGTGGGGATCTTCGGTCGCAACCTCACCGACGAAGAGATCGTCCAGAACGGTATCGACTTAACAATCTCACCGGCATGATGAACGACCCGCGGACGTTCGGGCTGGAATTCGGCCTGCACTTCTGAGTCGAACGCAGTCTCCGGCCCGGGGCCTCCCGGGCCGGCCGCTTCTCCCCC
>JBDSRU010000221.1:0-2974 GCA_039929145.1 Thermoanaerobaculia bacterium | reverse complement strand
CCGACGGTGATGCTGAACATGAACCGGTGCATCCAGTGCACCCGTTGCGTACGCTTCACCGAGGAGATCTCGAAAACCAGCGAGCTCGGCTTCTTCGACCGCGGGGCGCACGCCGAGATCGGCACCTTCCCCGGCAAACCGCTGGACAATCCGCTCTCGACCTGCGTCGTCGACATCTGTCCGGTCGGAGCGCTGACCTCGACTCGCTTCCGTTTCGCCGAGCGCGTCTGGTATCTCGACAAGAACCCGTCGATCTGCACCGGTTGCGATGTCGGCTGCAACATTACCTTGGAGCACAAGAACGGGGCGATCAAGCGCTACAAGCCGCGTCAGAATCCGGATGTCAACGACTACTGGATGTGCGATTTCGGGCGCGCGACGCACGAGCGCTACCGCGAAGTCCCGCGTCTCGGCTTTCCGCAGATCCGCCGCAACGGCGCCCTCGCCGCGACCGGCTGGAAGGAAGCGCTCGACCACCTCGCGCACAATCTGCGCTCGCGCCGCACCGAGGGCGTCATCGCTTTTCTCGGCTCGGGTTTCCTCTCGACCGAAGAGGCCTTCCTGCTCGCCAAGCTCGCCGCTTTCGTGGAGTCGCCGCATCGCTCGATCTGGGTTGACAGCGGCCCGACGCGATTCATCCCGAATCCGCAAGGCGGCCTGACCGGACATGACGCTGCGCCAAATCGCCGCGGCGCCGAACTGGCCGGGCTGGTGCCGGCGGTCGGCGCGGTGGACAGCGAGGATCTGCTGCTCGAAGGCGGCGCCGCCCGATGCGGCGCGATCTTCGTCGCCGACAGCGACTTTGGACGCGCCGCGCACGACCCAAAGGTCGTCGAGCGCCTCCGCGAAGCGAAGTTTCTGGCGGTCATGGGTTGGGCCGACTCTCCGCTCGCCCGGGTCGCGGACGTCGTTCTGCCCGTCGCGACCCATGCCGAGCGCGCCGGAACCTTCGTCAACGCCGACTGGCGGGTGCAACGGTTCGAGAAGGCCTTCGCTGCCCCGCCTCAGGTTCGCCCGGGCGTCGAGGCGCTCGCCGACCTGCTGTCGCGATTCGACCCGAAGTGGTCGACGGTCACGCCGGCGACCGTCTTCGATCTGATGGCCGAAGAGGTTCCAGCTTTTGGCGGCCTGCGCTACCGCGAGATCGCCGCCGAAGGCACGCGTCTGCCCGGCGGCCCGGAATCCGCGCCCACCGGGACGGGAGCCTGACGAGCGTGGTCTTCACTCCGACCGTCATCGCCGCCCTCGCCATGACCGGCCTGTGGCTGTTCACGCTGATCAACGTTACGCCGATCATGCTCTGGCTCGAGCGTCGCGCGCCGGCGTTCATGCAGGACCGCCTGGGCCCGAACCGGCTCGGCCCGCTCGGCCTGTTTCAGGCGATCGCCGACGTCCTGAAATTCATCTTCAAGGAAGACGTCAATCCGGCGGGCGCCGACAAGATGCTCTTCATCCTCGCGCCGACGATCGGGTTCGTCGCGTCGCTGCTGACCTACCTGGTGATTCCGTTCGGCCCCGAGGTCACCGTCGCCGGACACACTTTCCCGCTGGTGGTCATCGACTCCGACGCCGGCATGCTGCTCTTCCTCGCGCTCTCCAGCCTCGGCGTCTACGGCCTCGTGCTCGCCGGATACAGCTCGAACAACAAGTTTTCGCTGATGGGCGGAATCCGGGCTTCCGCCCAGATGGTGAGCTACGAGCTGGCGCTCACCGTCGCCGTACTCGCGGCACTGGTTCCCGCGGGTTCCCTCAACCTCTCGCGGGTGGTCGATCACCAGATCGCGGGGAGCCTTCTGGGCTACCTGCCCGCCTGGAACATCTTCACCCAGCCGATCGGCTTCATCGTCTTTCTCGTGGCCGCGTTCGCGGAGACCAACCGGCTGCCGTTCGATCTGCCGGAGGCCGAGTCGGAGCTCGTAGCGGGCTACCACACCGAATACGGCGGCCTGCGGATGGCGCTGTTCTACATGGGCGAGTACCAGTCGATGGCGATTCTTTCGGCCCTCGGAGCGACGCTCTACTTCGGAGGCTGGTCGGTGCCGGGCATCGACGCCGCCGCTGCAGGAGCCTGGATCGCCGGAGTGCCGCTCATCGGACCCCTCCTTGGTCCCGGCCTGGGCACCGCGCTCTTCGGCTTTTCCGTGCTGCTGGTGAAAACTTACATCGCGCTCTTCGGCTTCATCTGGGTGCGCTGGACCTTTCCGCGCTTCCGCTACGATCAACTCATGCGGCTCGGCTGGAAGGTTCTCCTGCCGCTCGCTCTGCTCAACTTCGTCGTCGTGGCCGCGCTCGCCGTCGCCGGAAAGATCTGACGATGCTGCTGACCGTGTTCGCGCTGCTGGCCTTTGCCGCCGTCGCATCGGCGATCGTGGTCGTGCTTCACCGCAATCCCGTGACATCCACGATGAGTCTCGTGGTCACGCTGGTTTCGACAGCTGGCCTCTTCATCATGCTCGGCTCGCCGTTCCTCGCCGCGCTGCAGATCCTGCTTTACACTGGCGCGATCCTCGTGCTCTTTCTGTTCGTGATCATGCTGCTCAATGTTCAGCGCGAGCGCACCACGGTCACTCATGCGGGCGGGATGGTCATCGCCGCCGGGATTTGCGCGGTCGTCTTCGCAGGAGCTCTCGTCCGGCTCCTCTGGGCCGCACACTCCGAGACCGTGCTCGAGCCGCTCCAGCCCGGGTCGGTGTCGCTCGTCGTCGTGGCGCGTGACCTCTTCGGCAAGTACATCCTGCCGTTCGAGATGATCGGCCTGCTTCTACTGGTTGCGGTCGTCGCTGCAAGCTGGGTTGCGCAGAAAGCGGAGCCCGCGGGCCCCTCCGGAATCCCCCCCCGGACCGGCGATGCACCGAAGGCGGGAGAGCCGCGATGACGATACCGATCGCCTGGTACCTCATCCTCGCGGCAGTGCTTTTCTGCATCGGCACGTTCGGCGCTCTCACGCGGCGCAGCGGCATCGCGATCTTCCTCT
>JBDSRU010000220.1:0-4780 GCA_039929145.1 Thermoanaerobaculia bacterium | reverse complement strand
TCCTCGGAGGTCGAGTGGAGCGCTGACGATCTGGCCGCGACGGTTCGGCTGCGGGTTTTCGCCGGCGAGAAATGGGTCGTCGACCGGACGCTGCTGCGCGGTCTGCGCAAGACCGACCCGCGGGTGGTGCGCCGTTTCATCGGTATCGAGCCCGGCGATCCGGTGCGCCAGTCGGCGGTGCTCGACCTTCAGCGCCGCCTCTATGGCTTGGGGATCTTCAGCCGTGTCGACGTCCGCATCGCCCCGGGCGCGGAAGGTAGTGAGGCGCGGGAGATTCTGGTCGACCTCGAGGAGGGCCGATCGCGCTCGGTGCAGCTGGGTGCCGGCTACGATTCCGAGAGTGGAGTACGCGGTCTCGTGCGCTTCTCCCAGGGCAACCTGTTCGGCAAGGCGAGCACGCTTTCACTGGATCTCCTCGGCAGCCAGAAAGACCAGCACCTGCGGCTGATCTACCGCCAGCCCTACATCGGAAACCTGCACGCCGAGCTCACATCGACGATCTATGACGAGCACGAGGATCGCCCCGACTTCGTCGTCGACCGCCGCGGCGGACAGTTGGTCATCGGGCGCGATCTCGGGCGCTGGTCGCTGCAGTCATTTCTCTCTTACCGGCTGGTCGAGCTCGAAGCGGACGACGAGTTCTTCAACTCCGAAATTCCGCTCGACAGCAGGAACGGCCGCGTCGCGAGCGTCACGCCGACGGCGAGCTACGACCGCCGCAACGATCCGCTCGATCCGACCCGCGGCTGGAACAGCTCGCTGCAGCTCGAGTATGCCTTCCCGGCGCTGGCCGCCGACGCCGATTTCCTGAAGCTCTTCGGCCAGGCGACCGCCTACCTGCCGCTGGGCCGGCTCGGAGTCCTCGCGGGCAGCTTCCGCGGCGGCGGCGTCGAACCTTTAGGCGGGCTTCCCGGCGACTCTTCTCGCGCCGCCCTCGAGGCCAGCGTCCCCGCTGCCGAACTCTTCTATGCCGGCGGGCGCACGACCCATCGCGCCTACCGGCGCGACGAGTTGGGAGTCGTCGGCGAGACGCTGCTTCTAGATCCTTCCCGATCGGACTCCGACCCCTATCCGGCCGGCGGCGGCGGTCTGGCGCTGGTCAACCTCGAGTACCGATTCCCGGTGGCCGGACCGGTAGGTGGAACTCTCTTCCTCGACGGCGGCAATGTCTGGACCGACTACCGCGATATCCGCACCGAGGCCTTCAAGTGGGGTGCCGGAGTCGGCGTGCGCTACCTTTCGCCGGTCGGTCCGCTGCGGCTGGAGATCGGGTGGAAGCTCGACCGGGAGCCCTTCGAGGACCCGTACGTCTGGTTCATCAGCCTCGGCAATCCGTTCTGAAAACGGCTTCCCGGGGCGAGTGCGCTACCATTCGAACGCCATGAGCCTCCCGCCGTCCCCTGCAGAGCCCACCTTCGCCACGGTCGAACAGGCGATGGAGGAGTTTCGCTCCGGGAGGATGGTCATCCTCGTCGACGACGAGGATCGCGAGAACGAAGGCGATCTGGCCATCGCCGCCGAGATGGTGACGCCGGACTCGATCAACTTCATGGCCCGCTTCGGGCGTGGATTGGTCTGCCTGGCGCTCACCGAAGAGCGCTGCGATGAGCTCGATCTGCCGCCAATGGTGCGTGAAAATACTTCGCCCTTCGGCACCGCCTTCACGGTTTCGATCGAAGCCCGCGGCAAGACGACCACCGGTATCTCCGCCGCCGACCGCGCGGCGACGATTCGCACGGCGGTCGAGGCCGGATGCCGGCCCGAGGATCTTCTCCGTCCGGGACATGTCTTTCCGTTGCGCGCCAGGCGCGGCGGAGTCTTGAAGCGTGCCGGACAGACCGAGGCTTCGGTCGATCTCGCACGGCTCGCCGGACTTCTGCCGGCGGCGGCCATCTGCGAAATCATGAACGATGACGGCACGATGGCGCGGGTGCCGGACCTTGCGCGCTTCGCCATCCTGCACGGCATTCCGGTGCTGACCATCGCGGAGCTCATCCGCTACCGCCTGGAGAACGAGACCCTCGTTCGCCGGGTGGCGTCGCCGCGCCTGCCGTCGCGCTGGGGAGAGCTGACCATCCACGCCTATCGCTCGGATATCACCGGCGAGGAGCATCTCGCTCTCACGCTCGGCGATCTCCGCGACAAGGAACCGGTCCTCGTCCGGGTGCACAGTCAGTGTCTCACCGGCGACATTTTCGGTTCGACGCGGTGCGATTGCGGACTGCAGCTCGAGCTCGCCTTGACCCGCATTCAGGAGGCGGGCCGCGGCGTGCTGATCTATCTCCTTCAGGAGGGCCGCGGAATCGGCTTGCTGAACAAGCTCAAGGCCTACGAGCTGCAGGATGCCGGACACGACACCGTCGAGGCCAACGAGCGCCTCGGTTTCCGGCCGGACCAGCGCGACTACGGCGTCGGGGCACAGATCCTGCGCGACCTCGGAGTCGAGCGCATGCGGCTGATGACCAACAATCCCAGCAAGTACGTCGCGCTCTCAGGCTACGGTCTGGAGATCGTCGAGCGTGTGCAGCTCGAGATTCCGCCGAACGACGACAGCCGTGACTATCTGCGCACCAAGCGCGAAAAGCTCGGGCACCTCCTCCAGCTGGTCTGAGAACCGGGAGCGCAGCGGTGTTGCGCGTGCTCTGGATCGCGACCAAGGCCCCATGGCCGACACGCGACGGTGGCCGGCTGCTGCTCGCCGAATCGCTGCGGGCGCTCGCCTCATTCGAAACGGGGAGCGCTCCGCGAGCCGAGATCACCCTGGTCGCTCCGGTGGCGCGGCGCGACCTCGCCGTAACCGAAGAGGCTCTGCGCGGCCTCTGCCGGCCGCGCCTGGTCGCGACCCGCTTACGCTCCCGCGGCGTCGCTGCCCTGGCTGCCGCAGTCACCGGGAAGCCCTATTCCGTAGCGCGCCACGATCGGCCGGAGCTCCGGCGCGCCGTGGCGCGCGAGCTCGCCGGCGCGGGCTCGGAACCCTTCGACCTCGTGGTTGCAGAGCAGCTGCAGGCGTTCGCGGCGAGCCGTCCCGCGGTCCATGCCGGCGTGCCCAGGTGGCTGCGCGCCCAGAACGTCGAAAGCGATCTCTGGCGGCAGCTCGGGGAGGCCAGCCGCGGCGTCGCTCGCGCACTCCTCTTGCGGGAGGCGAGCCGTCTGGCCGCGGCCGAGCGCGCGGCGATCGGATCGGCAGCTGCCACCCTCGCGCTCTCTGCCGCGGATGCCGGGCGTCTGCGTTTTCTGGGGCCGGAATCGGCCTTCGTCGAAGTGCTCGCGCCGCCCTTTCCCGGCGAGCTCTCCGGCGCCGCGCAGCAGCTGCCCGGGAATCCCGCCTTGGTGCTTTTCGGCAGCGCCGGGTGGGAGCCGAACCGGCGGGGCGAACGGCGCTTCGTCGACGAGATCTGGCCCCGGGTCCGCGCGGCGAGCCCCGGCGCATTGCTGCACTGGTTCGGGGGTGACAGCTCCGGGCAGGAGCGCCCGGGGGTTCTCGTCCATGGCGCGCCCGCGACCTCAGCTGAGGCCTTCTCGCCGGGCGCCATCCTGGTGCTGCCGCTCGACATCGCTTCCGGAGTCCGGATGCGGGTGCTCGAAGGCTGGGCGCGCGGGGTCGCGATCGTGGCGAGCCCTGCCGCGGCGTCGGGTCTCAACGCCAGCGACGGACAGGAGTTGCTCCTGGCCGAAAGCGCCGAACAGTTCGCGTTCGCGATCGAACGCCTGGCGACGCTGCCGGGTCTGCGCGAGCACCTGATCGCCGGCGGGCGCGCGCGTCTCGCCTCGGATCACGCTGCGGCGCTTTTCGCGGCGCGCTTCGCGACACTCGCCGAGCGCTTGGCCGGGCGCGCGGCTGGGGCCTCCGGCGGATGAAGATCCTGCTGGTCTCGACGGCCTGGCCCTGGCCGACGCGCAAGGGCTACCAGGTGCGCCTGCTGCAGGTCGCAAGCGCATTGGCCCGCTGGCACGAGGTCACGTTGCTGGTGCCGGAGGCGCAGCCAGGAGCGCCGAGCCATCCCTCGGGGCTCGCCATCGAGACCTACCGCCGGTCCCGCGCCGCTTCGCCGGCCGGCGTGGGTGCAGCCTTCCTGGGGCGTCGCGCGCTCCAGAGCGGCCTGTTCACCTCCGCGGACCTGCGGCGCCGCTTGCGAGAGCTGGCTCCACGATTCGACCGCGTCGTGCTGCAGCTTGTCCGCTTCGCCGGGGTCACGGAGGAGCTGGGCGGCACCCCCTGGGTCGTCGACCTTGTCGACAGCCTGTCGCTCAATCTGCAGCGCCGCGCCGCGCTCGACCGGGTCTGGCTGCGTCCCTTGCTCCTATTCGAGGCCCGGAGGCTGGCGCACGACGAGCACCGCATGATCGCCGCCAGCTCGGCGGCGCTGCTGGTCTCGGAGCGCGACCGGCTCCATCTCTCGGCGACACTGCCGCCGGAGCTGGCTGCCAAGCTGGCGGTCGTTCCGTTGGCTCTGCCCGAGGCGCCGACCGGACTCGCGCCGCGAGCGGTCCGGGCGGCAGGAGAAGCCGAGCTCGCGATCACCGGCAATCTCGGCTACTTCCCGACCGTGCGCGGCGTCCGCTGGTTTCTCGACCAGGTGTGGCCGGAGGTGGCGCGCAAATATCCCCGCGCCCGCCTGCTCGTCGCCGGTGCCCGCCCGCCGCGTGCGCTGGCTCGCCGGGTGCGCGCACTCGGAGGTCGCGTGGTTGCCAATCCGGCCGACCTGGCGGCACTCCTGGCGGACTCCGATGTCGCCCTCGCGCCGCTCCTCGCCGGCTCAGGCACGCCGATCAAGCTGCT
>JBDSRU010000219.1:0-4213 GCA_039929145.1 Thermoanaerobaculia bacterium | reverse complement strand
CGTGCCGGAGGGCCGGTCTTCTTTTTACCCGGATCAAACTCTTTCGACGAATATCTTGCCGGCGGCGCGCAGCCCCAGACTGGCGCGGCGACCGCGATCGAGCTCGATCTCGAGGGTATCCGCGGCTTCGTCACGGGCGGTGACGCGCACTTTCCGGCCCGGGCGCAGCCCCACCTTCTCCACCAGACGCAAGAACTCCGGCGACTGATCGGCGATACGCGCCACGCGGCAGCGCAGTCCGATCTCGCCGGCCCCGAGATCGGCAAGCGTCGAGTAGTCGAGAGTCTGCACCTTCAGCGCCGCGGTCGGGATCGGGTCGCCGTGTGGGTCGACCGCCGGGCGATCGAGCATTTCGTCCATGCGCTCGATGAGGCGTTCCGAGACCGCATGCTCCAGACGCTCGGCCTCTTCGTGGACCTCACTCCAATCGAGCCCGACGATCTGCACCAGGAAGAGCTCGATCAGTCGGTGCCTTCGCAGGACATGCAGCGCGAGCTGCCGGCCGGCCGTCGTCAGAAGGCCTCCGGCGTAGGGTTCGTAGGCCACCAGCCCGCTGTCGGCGAGCGTCTTCAGCATCGCCGTGACGGTGCCTGGCGTGACCGTCAGGAGGGTGGCGAGGCGGCCGGTCGCGACCGGCGACCCCGGTTCACGCTCCTCCTCGAGCAGGATGGCCTTGAGGTAGTCCTCGACCGTCGAAGTCGCCACCGCGAGACTCTAGCCCGGAAACCCGGCCCGCCCCACGGTTGACATCGGGAGTCGACCTGTTGGAGAATTTTGATTAGTCAAAGTTTCAAGACTCATATCCTCCAACTTCGGATCCAGACAATGACCCGCCCCGACCCCACGCCCTCCGCCGACCAGCGTCGCTCGCTGCCCGAGGTACACGGCAGCATTCCCCTTGCCTCGCATCGCACCTGGTGGCGACGCTTCCTGGCCTTCGCTGGCCCGGGCTATCTGGTCAGCGTCGGCTATATGGATCCCGGCAACTGGGCCACCGACCTCGCCGGCGGCGCCAAATACGGCTACGCGCTCATCTGGGTCATCCTGCTCTCGAACCTGATGGCGATGTATCTGCAGTCGCTTTGCGTGAAGCTCGGAGTGGTCACCGGCAGAGACCTCGCGCAGGCCTGCCGGGAGGAGTATTCGAAGCCGGTTGCGATCGTGCTCTGGTTCCTGTGCGAGATCGCGATCATCGCCTGCGACCTCGCCGAAGTGATCGGCTCGGCCGTGGCGCTGAATCTGCTCTTTGGCGTGCCGTTGGTGTGGGGCGTGATCATCACCGGCTTCGACGTGCTGCTCCTCCTCACCGCGATGCACTTCGGCTTCCGCAAGATCGAGGCGATCGTCCTCACGCTGGTGAGCACCGTCGCGCTCTGTTTCGTGCTGCAGATCGTCCTCGCGCGTCCCGATTGGGGGGGCGTCGCGCTGGGCATGCTGGTACCGACCATGCCCGACAAGGAAGCGTTCTACATCGCCCTGGGCATCCTCGGTGCGACAGTCATGCCGCACAACCTCTACCTCCATACCGCTCTCGTGCAGACGCGCGACGTCGGCCCGACCGTCGCCGACAAACGCCAGGCGGTGCGCTACAACATCATCGACACGGTGATCGCGCTCGGCGCGGCCTTCTTCGTCAACGCGGCCATCCTCATCGTCGCCGCCGCCGTCTTCTTCCGCAACGGCCAGCACGGAGTCGCGGAACTGCAGGAGGCGCACCGCCTGCTGGCGCCGCTGCTCGGCGCGCCGATCGCCTCGACCGCCTTCGCGGTCGCGTTGCTCGCTTCGGGCCAATCGTCGACCATCACCGGCACTCTCGCTGGCCAGATCGTCATGGAGGGCTTCCTCAACATCCGCATCCGCCCCTGGCTGCGCCGGCTCATCACCCGTTCGCTCGCCATCGTTCCGGCGGTGATCCTGATCTCGGCCTCGGGCGGCAAGGACACTGTCGGCCTCCTGGTGTTCTCCCAGGTCGTCTTGTCGATGCAGCTCTCGTTCGCCATCTTTCCGCTGCTCGCATTCACGTCGAACAAGCGCCTGATGGGCGAATTCGCCAATTCGACGCCGGTGAAGGTCCTCGGCTACGCTATCTGCACGCTGATCGCCGGGCTCAACCTCTCGCTCCTCTGGCAGACGATCGGCACCGGTTGGATGGCGCTCCTCCTCGGCGTCGCTCTGGCCTTCACCGTCTGGGTCAAACTCGGCTACGCACGGAGAGATCGTGTACAAGAAGATCCTGGTCACACTCGAAAATAGCCGCACCGACGAAGCGATCCTGCGGCACATCGAGCTGCTGGCGAAGCCGCTCGGGAGCGAGCTCCTGCTGGTGCACGTCGCCGACGGCTGGATGGCGCGCCATCGCGAGCGCCTGAACCTCGCCGAGTCGGAGGAGATGCGAGTCGACCGCTCCTACCTCGAGGCGGTGCTGGCGCGCTTCGCGGCCCTGGGGATCCCGGCCGAATCCCATCTGTTGTGGGGAGAACCGGCCGACGAGATCGTCAAGCTCGCCGAGGCGGCGGGCGTCGATCTCATCGCCATGAGCACCCACGGCCACCGTTTCCTCGCCGACCTGGTTTACGGCTCGACCGCCAACAAGGTCCGCCACACGGTCGACATCCCCGTGCTGCTGCTCAAGGCGCCGGCGAACCTCTAGCCCGCTCGAGAAAGTCGCAACTCTCCTGACACCACGGTGTCAGGAGGACTGCGCGAGACTCTCCCCAGGCGCCGGGTCCTTCTCCCGCCGACCGCAACCCTGGAGTCGCACATGAGCCTCAAGACCGAAGCCCTGCAAGAGATCGACTCGACCCGCCGCTTTTTCGCCCGCACCACCCGCTGCCTCACCGAGGCGGAGGCCGGCTTCCGCGCGACCGCGGCGACCATGACCGTGGCGCAGCAGGTGGCGCATGCTGCGCAAATCGTCGACTGGTTTCGCGAGGGCGCCCTCGAAGACCGTTGGGACATGGATTTCGAGGCCGCGACGAAGGTCACCGACGCCGTCACGTCGCTCGCCGAAGCCCGGCTCTGGTTCGACAACGCCTGGGAGCGGATCCGCACGCGGATCGAAGCGTCGACCGACGCCGAGCTCGAGTCGCCCATGGCCGACAACCCGATTCTCGGCATCCGCCGGCGCTACCACGTCGTCGAAGCGCTCGCCGACCACACGGGGCATCATCGCGGTGCGCTCGCGGTCTACGCCCGCCTCGCCGGCAAGGTGCCGGAGATGCCCTACGCCGACGACTGAGGCGAGGGATTGGCGCGCTCCATCCTGTCCATCTCGTCCATCGCGCGGAGGAAGTCGGGCAGTGTCTTCCCTGGCTCTTCGTCGAAAGTCTCGCCTGACAGCTCGCAGGCGACGATCCGGTCGAGACGGAAGTTGCGGAAGTCGAGCCGGAGCTCGCACCAGCTGATCAACAGCCAGACTGGCGGATAGAAGGCGAGCGCGAGCGGCCGCACGGTGCGCTCGCTCGCGCGTTGACCTTCGTCGGCGTAGCTCAGGCCGACTTTGCGGCGCTCGCGAATGGCGATCCGCAAACGGTGCAGTGGCAGGCGGTCGGCACGGCGCTCGCCGTGGCGCGGCACGTAGAGCCGGGTTTCCTCCACCAAATGCGCCCGGGTGCGCGGTAGGGCGGCCTCGATCTTGGCGATCGCATTCGCCGCGGCGCTGGCGAGGGCGCCGTCGCCCCAGGACTCGACGACCCGGGCCCCGAGCACCATCGCCTCGACCTCCTCGCGGTCGAACATCAGGGGCGGCAGGTCGAAGCCGCGCAACTGGTAGCCGACGCCGGCCTCGCCGGTGATCGGGATGCCCGAAGCCTGTAGGTCGGCAATATCGCGGTAGATCGTGCGCTCGGAAACCTCGAGCCGCTCGGCGAGGCTCCGCGCGGTCACCACGCGGCTGCGGCGCAGTTCTAGCAGGAGTGAGAACAACCGGTCGGCACGGCGCATCTCTTCAATCTAGCGCAGGCTCCAGAAAAAGGTGCCAGACGAGTGTCGCGCGGCTTCGATGGTCGCGTGCTCCGGCACTCGGGATCCAAAGCGGGCTCCTATCTGAAGCGTGGTCGCCCACTTTGGATCCCGAGCGCCCCTCGCGTCGCGGTGCGACAGCGCTGATTGCTTTTATCTCTCCTGCCTACCGACGAGGGGTGGCCGGGCGGAGGAATCCCGCGAGGACCGGAGCGCGCTTCCTCAGCGCGAGGACCTCGTGGGATACCGACCG
>JBDSRU010000218.1:0-4614 GCA_039929145.1 Thermoanaerobaculia bacterium | reverse complement strand
CCCTCGACGCGCGCGCTGGCGGCGGAGATCGGAGTGTCGCGCCTCCCGGTCGTCCTCGCCTTCGAGCTCCTGGTCGCCGAGGGTTTCTGCGAAGGCCGCACCGGTTCCGGCACGTTCGTGGCGGCCGCGATTCGCCCCCGGGCGCGCCCCGGCCATCCCGCTGCAGGCGAGCGCGGGGCGGTGTCCAAAGGTCGCCGGTCGGTCTCCAGATCGACCACCCGGTTGATTCGCCCTCCGGCGCCGTGGTTGCTGCAGCCCGGGGCCTTCCGGCTCGGCGATGCCGCCTTCGACCACTTCCCGCTCACCACCTGGAAAGGACTGGCGGCGCAGCAGACGCGGAGACTGACCGCACCCGACCTTCGCTACGCCGACTCGATGGGTCACCTGCCGCTGCGCGAGGCGATCGCCGGCTACCTCGGCGCGATGCGCGGCGTGCGCTGCGAAGCCAGTCAGATCGTCGTGACCAGTGGCTCGCAGCAGGCGCTGTGGATCGCCGCCCGCTGCCTGCTCGACCCCGGCGCTGCCGCCTGGATCGAAGAGCCGGGCTACTGGGGAGTACGTGACGTGCTGCGTTCGGTCGGGGCCGAGATCGTTCCGGTGCCGGTCGACGAGGAGGGCCTCCAGGTCGACCGGGGCATCGCGCGGTCGCCGAGCGCGCGCGCCGCCTTCGTCACTCCCTCGCACCAGTTTCCGCTCGGTGCGACGCTCTCCGCGACGCGCCGCCTGCAGCTGCTCGAGTGGGCGCGCCGCCGCGGCTCCTGGATCGTCGAAGACGACTACGACAGCGAGTACCGCCACGACGGCCAGCCGGTGGCCGCTCTGCACAGCCTCGACCAGGAAGAGCGCGTCGTCTACATCGGGACGTTCAGCAAGGTTCTCTTCGGTGCGCTGCGCCTGGGCTATCTCGTCCTGCCGCCCGATCTCGTGCCCGCCTTCGTCGCCGTGCGGCGGTCGATCGACCTCACTCCGGCGACCTTTCCGCAGGCGGTCCTCGCCGCCTTCGTCCGCGAGGGACACTTCGCGCGCCACCTGCGCCGCATGCGGGCGCTGTATCGCGAGCGCCGCGATGCTCTCGTCGAGGCGCTCCATGCCGAGATCGGACCGGAGGCCAGAGTGCGCGGCGAAAGTGCCGGCATGCATCTGGTGCTCGAGCTCCCTCGCGGCACGAACGATCGACAGTTTGCGGTTCTCGCGGCGGACCATGGCCTGTCGACGATGCCGCTCTCGTTCTGCCGCACCGGCCCCGGCGGTACGCCCGGGCTCATCCTGGGCTACGGCGGCACGGAGGCCGATTCGCTGCGCAGTGCGGCCCGCCATCTCGCCGAGCTCCTCAAGTCCGGTTGAAAGCGCGCCGGGCCGCCCACGAGATCGGCAGGCCGATGCAGAGGATGTGTGCCGCGAGACCGAGCGTCACGCCGACCGGCGTGAAGGCGATCTTCCACGGCACCCGCGACAGCGGAAGCACCACCAGCTGCATGAACAGATAGACCGCGATACCGAACGTCGCCCCAGCCACCAGAGAACGCCGATGCCATTCCGGCCAGCGCGAGCTCAGCAGGAAGTATGCGGCGCAGGCGCCGAGCGCGATGCTGAAATGGAGCGCGGCGCCGAGCGCCATCGCGGCACCACCGCCTTCGAAGGCGGCGCGACCGAGCACGCCGCTGGCGATCGCCTGCAGCATGCGCCCCGGCTGCCGGCCTTCCGCCAGCGCCTGACCAGCGGCCCAGGCGAGATCGAGTGTCCCCGCCAGCAAGCCGCCGACAAGAATCGTTGCGCCTCCCGCGAGGCGCGGACCTGCGCTCCTGCCGAGATGTTCGTTCATGCTGCCTCCGGGTGGCCATCTACGCCGCGGGATCCATCGCCAAAAAAAGGGGGGCGGAAGCGCTCTCGCGCCGCCGCCCCTGAACAAGAGAGTGGGTAGGTTTTGAACTCTTCGGTCTAGAACAGGAACTTGAGGCCGAAGCGGAGGGTACGGGCAGCCTGGAACGGGTTGCCGAAATTCACTCCCGTGTTGGGCTTGAGGTAGAACGGATCTTCCGTACCGAGGAGAACCGACGGATCCAGACCACCGCCGAAGAAGTAGTCGTAGCTGCCGTCGCAGGCGGCTGCGTCACAGAGGTCGCCTTCGTACTGGTTGTTCTCGATCAGCAGCGCGGCCTTCTCGTCGAACAGGTTCAGGATGTTCAGGCTCGCTTCGAGCGTGAAGTTGCCGATCTTGAACGGATGCGTGACCAGCAGGTCGGTCTGCGTGAGGTCGTCGGTCGTGCCCGCGTCGCCGCGGCCGTTGGGGAAGAACGGCACCCCGACGTAGTTCCACTCGGTGGAGATCGGCGTGCCGCTGCCGTAGTACTGGTTGACGCCGACCGTGGTGCCCCAGCCGAAGCGATAGATGAACTGCGCGTCGATCTGGTGCGGACGCTCGGTGTTGAGCGAACCGTCCGTCAGGTTGCCGTCCAGGTCGAACGCGTTGTGCAGCGCGTCGAACGCACGGCTGACGTTCGGGTCGGTCCGGCCGAACTCGTCGGAGCTCGCGAGACCCGAGTAGGTGCCCTCGAGCTTGCTGTAGGTGTAGCCGACGCGCGCCGACCAGTTGCCGGCGAAGCGGCGATTCCACGACAACTCGACCGCCTCGTAGTCGCGGATCGCTTCCGGCTGCGCCGGAATCGGGCCCGCGCCATCCGGGTCACCGGCGACGATGCCCTTGCCGGGGTTGCCGGTGGTGTAGACCTCTTCACGGACGCCCGTGTCCGGATTGAACTGCAGGTAGCCGATATCTTCGATCGTGTTCTTGAGGCTCTTGTTGACGTACCGGACGCCGAGGACCGAGGTGTTGGTCCACTGCCAGTCGGCACCCAGCTGGAACTCCTCCTGCTCCATCGGCTTGAGGTTCGGGTCGATGGCTTCGCGCGGGTCGGTGGGGAGACGCAGATTCGTCGTGACTTCCGGCGCGCCCAGGCCCGGGCACGGATTGTCCGAAGCGACGTTGGTCGACTGGTGGCAGTTGCCCGACGCCAGCAGCGAGACCCAGTCGAGCGTGTTCACCGGGAAGAGATACTCGATCCACTTGTCCGCGCCGAACGAGCCCCGCGGCATCTCGAGCTTGGTGATGTCGTAGTAGATGCCCCACGAACCATAGACCTTGACCTTCTGGTCGGACAGGACGTCCCAGGCGAATCCGACGCGCGGCGCGAGCTTGTCGCCGTAGTCGAACTCGATGGCGTTCGCCGGCAGGGTCGGATCGGCGGCCGCGCCGTAGTTGGGAACCCGCTCCTGCTCGGTGCGGACACCGAGATTCAGGGTCAGGTTCGGCAGGACGGACCAGCTGTCCTGAGCGTAGAAGCCGAGGTTCTTGCTCTCGGCCGCACCCTCGGTGCGGAAGCGGCGGATGCCGAGCGAGCCGAAGGTGCCCTGCACGCCGGCACCGAAGCGATCCGGAAGGCCCCAGCGGAAGGTGTAGAGATTGACGGCCTCACCGGAAGAGACGTCGTTGCTGATGTTCTCCATCTGCACGCCAGCCTTGAAGGCGTGGCTGCCGAGAGCGTTCACGAACAGGTTGCCGTCGAGGGAGGCCGACTCGCGCTCCCAAAGGTCCTGCGTGATCGAGGAGTTTCCCGGAAAGGACGTGAAGCCGGCCGGACGGAACAGAGGGCTGCCGGCGACCGGGTAGGCCGTGTTGCGGAAGAAGATCTGGCCGGTGGCGTCCAGACCGCTGTCACTGGTGTCGGTCGACCAGAAGCCGATGCGACCGGAGAGATAAAAGTTGTCCACCGGAATGTAGTCGCCGTAGGCCGAGTAGCTCTCGGTCTCGAACTCGGTGACGACCGAGAGATCGGCGAGCGGCGAGGTCGAGCCGTCAGGGTTCGGCAGGTTGCCGTCGATCTTTCGCGGCTGCAGGTTGCCGGACACCTTGTACAGGAACTGCGAACCGACGTTGCCCTTGATGTTGCCGGAGAGGAACTCGTTCTTGTCGTTGCGATCGAAGCTCGCGCTGCCGCCGTCGGGCGTCCGGCTGGTGTCGGCCTCGGTGTAGGTGTATCCGACGTAGAACCAGGCGGCGTCCTGGGCGATCGGTCCGCCGATGGCGAAGCCGGGCTCGGTCGTCGTGACGTCGTCCTTGTCGAAGGTGCGATAGAGACCCGGAGCCGAACGATACGGAGTGGCGCGCTGGTCGCCGTTCCAGCCGGAGTCGCCGTAGTAGAGACCGACCCAGCCCTTGAACTCGTTCGTGCCGCTCTTGGTGACCGCGCTGATCACGCCGCCGACCGAGCCGCCGTACTCCGCCGCGTAGCCGGCAGACTTGACCTGCACCTCTTCGACGAAGTCGGTGACCATCATCTGGCCGGAGTCGCCGTCCTGCGGGTGCGTGGTGTCGACGCCGTCGATGAGGAAGCGGTTCTCGGAACCCGAGGCGCCGTCAATCGAGATTCCACCGAGGAAGCCTTCGTTGGCGGCGCCAGCAGCCTGGGTGGCGACACCGGTGAAGTCGCGCCCCTTGGGCAGGAGCTCGATCTGCTCAGCGCTGATCGAAGCCGTGGTGGCGGAGCTCTTGACGTCGACCTGGCCGGCCTCGCCGACCACGCTGATCGTCTCGGAGACTGCACCGACTTCGAGCGT
>JBDSRU010000217.1:0-4253 GCA_039929145.1 Thermoanaerobaculia bacterium | reverse complement strand
GTGCCCTTGGCGAGCAGCACGAAGTTGTGCGACATCTCGGCAGGAGCCATCGCGCTTACGGCAGTGAGAGTCACCTTCAAGGCCTCGCCGGGCTTGGCCTGGATGCTCTTGATGTCGTACTGCATGTTGTCCGTCGCCTTCAGCTTGATCAGCCGCGGCTCGGCCGCGGAGGCGGTGCCGGCGAATCCGACTGCCAGCAGTGCGGTCAACACTCCGCCGGCGACTGCGCTACGTCCCTGGATCATCTTCATGGTTGGCTCCTCGAGTTGGGTGGGTGTCAGTGTCCATCTTGCGCGCCCGGGCCGGGGTGGCCCGCTCGGATTCTGCCCAACGCACCCTTCTGCGCGTCGGCAAACTCATGGTCAACAATAACGTAGTCCCCCTCTTCCGGAACGATGAACTCCATGGCGGCGCCGTTCGAGGCCCCCAAGAGCACGGTCTGCATGCCACGCCACTCGTTGTGCGGGTTGCCCTCGTACCAGACCTTGTCGAAGATCACTCCGACGACATGAAAACTCGAGGTATCGGTCGGGCCGGCATTCAGGACATAGAGCCGCACCCTCTCCCCCGGCAGCGCCGCGAGCGGATGATCGATGAGCGAGCGCTGATGTCCGTTGAACGCGACGACCAGGGGCTGCTTGCGCATCGCCGCCTCGTAGTCGATCTCGTAGAGAACCCTTTCGACCTCCTTGAACTCGGTCTGGTCGCCCTCGTGCGTCTGCGCCTCCGCCTCCTTGAGGTAGAACTCCGACTGCACGATCACGTACTCGCGATCGATGTCACCATCGGTTGGATAGCCCTCTTTCGGCGAGACGACGACCACGCCGTACTGGCCTTGCGACATGTGCATCAGGATCGGCGGGGTTCCACAGTGGTAGAGGTAGACGCCCGGATAGTTGGCGATCCATTCGAATCGGATCGCCTGGCCCGGCTCGATGCCGCGCCACTTGTCCGAGGCCGCGACCGTTCCGGCGTGAAAGTCGATGGAATGGCGCATCGGCTGGGCGAGCGGTGCGGCTTTCTGGGGATCGAGTGCCGCCAGCTGCTCGAGGTAAGGCGAGCCGGCGACCTCGGGAGCGGTGATCGTGACGACTTCCGCGGAGCGGTTCTTCATGGTGAATTCCACGCGGTCGCCTTCGCGCACGTGCAGCACCGGCCCCGGAACCGTTCCGCCGAAAGTCCAGGCGCGATAGCGGACGTCGGGCGCGATCTCGATTTCGCGCGCGATGATGTCGAAACGCACCTTGTGGGTCCGGTTGCCGTGCGGCAGCACCGCCAGGTTGGGCAGCAGCGTGACGAACTCGCCGACGACCGGCGGGCCGATGTAGGGATCCTCGAAGATCTGCGCCTCCGGCATGCCGTAGGTGCGGCCGTCGATCTGGAACTGCGGAACGGTGGCGGCGCCCGCCGCGCCGGCGAAGCTCGCCACGAGACAGGTCAGCAAGGCGCCGCGCAGGGCGCGGGACGATGTGAAGGCTTGTTGGTGGGTCATCTTTCCTCCAGGACGGCGACGCGGCCCGACAGGGGCCGTCGTCGAGTGCATCAGAACCGATCTCCGCCGGCTCCCTGTATGACGGCGGTCAGGTCCGCGAGGCAATTTTTCGCGGTGGTCACTTCCGGAGCCGCTCGGACGGCGCGCGGACTCTTCCGCGCGAACTCGGAAGCGCGCTAGCATCCGGTTTTTCGCGGCGTCGGACTGCTCGGGATGACACAGGACGCCGCGGGCCGGCAGTCAAGGAGGGTGGATATGCCCCGCAAGGTGATCGGCGGACTGATCCAGTGCAGCAATCCGGTCAATGACGAGTCGCAGCCGGTCGCGAGGATCCAGCAGGCGATGCTCGACCGCCACGTTCCGCTCATCGAGGAGGCCGGCAGGAAGGGCGTTCAACTGCTCTGCCTGCAGGAAATCTTCAACGGTCCCTACTTCTGCCCGGGGCAGGACAAGCGCTGGTACGACGCCGCCGAGCCGGTCCCGGGGCCGACGACCGACGCCGTCGCGAAGATCGCCTCGAAGTACGCCATGGCAGTCGTCGTCCCGGTCTACGAAAAGGCGATGGCGGGGGTGCTCTACAACACAGCCGCGGTCTACGACGCCGATGGGACGTACCTCGGCAAGTACAGGAAGAACCATATTCCGCACACCAGCGGTTTCTGGGAGAAGTTCTTCTTCAAACCCGGAAATCTGGGCTACCCGGTGTTCGAGACCCGCTATGCGAAGGTCGGCGTCTACATCTGCTACGACCGGCACTTTCCCGAAGGCGCGCGGGCCCTGGGCCTCGCCGGCGCCGAAATCGTCTTCAATCCGAGCGCCACGGTCGCCGGACTCTCGCAGTATCTCTGGAAGCTCGAGCAGCCGGCGCACGCCGTCGCCAATGGCTACTTCGTCGGCGCGATCAACCGCGTCGGGACCGAGGCGCCGTGGAACCTCGGCAAGTTCTACGGCTCCTCTTATTTCGTCGATCCACGTGGCACCTTCCTCGCCCAGGCGGGCGAGGACGACGATGCGCTGGTGGTGGCCGAGCTGGACCTCGACCAGATCGACGAAGTGCGCAAGACCTGGCAGTTCTTCCGCGATCGCCGGCCGGAAACCTACGGTAGCCTCACCGAACCGTGATCGATAACTCGCGGCGCGGCACGACCCCAGCGCGACCCTGGAGGCCCCATGGGCATCGTCATCCTTAACGGCGAAATCGTCACCGCAGCGGAGCGCTTCCGCGCCGACCTGCGTCTCGACGGCGGAACCATCACCCAGATGGCGACGCAGATCGCGCCGCAGAGCGGCGACGAAACGATCGACGCCGGGGGACTCTGCATCCTGCCGGGCTTCATCGATCCCCACGTGCACATGGAGCTCGGCTTCATGGGAACGGTGAGCGCCGACGACTTCGAGGCCGGAACCGCCTCGGCCGCCGCCGGCGGCACCACCTGCATCATCGATTTCTGCATTCCCGCGCCCGGCGAGTCGATGCTCGTGGCGCTCGCCGACTGGCGGCGGAGGGCGGCGAAGGCGGTCACCGACTACACCTTCCACATGGCGATCACCTCCTGGAGCGACAACAGCGCCGATGAGATGCGCGCCGTCGTCCAGGAGCACGGCATCACCAGCTTCAAGGTCTTCATGGCCTACCGCGGCGCCATCATGGTGGACGACGCGGCGCTCTACTCCGTGATGAGGGAAGCCGCGAAGCTCGGCGCCGTGGTGACCGTGCACGCCGAGAACGGCGACGCCGTCTGGCAGCTGCAGCGCGAGCTGGTAGCCAAGGGTTGCCTCGGGCCGGAGTTCCATCCCGTCTCGCGCCCCTCCGCGGTCGAGGGCGAAGC
This sequence comes from Thermoanaerobaculia bacterium, assembly GCA_039929145.1. Taxonomy (GTDB): domain Bacteria; phylum Acidobacteriota; class Thermoanaerobaculia; order Multivoradales; family JAGPDF01; genus JAGPDF01. The sequence goes on along the minus strand of JBDSRU010000217.1, from coordinate 932 downwards.
GACCGGGCGCGCCCTGATGATGGCGGGCCTGCACGGCGCGACCGCCTACATCGTGCACATGACCTGCAGGGAGGCGGTCGAGGCGCTGGCCCGCGCCAAGTACGCCGGCCAGCGCTGCTACGGCGAAACCTGCCCGCAATACCTGCTGCTCGATGACTCCGTCTTTTTCGAGCCCGACTTCGGCGGCTCCGCTTACGTCATGAGCCCGCCGATCCGGCCGGCCGGCCTCGGTCACCAGGAGGCGCTGTGGAACGGCCTCGCGAGCCGGTTGCTGGATTCCGTCGGCACCGATCACTGCCCGTTCCTCGACCAGCAGAAACGAATGGGGCTCGAGGACTTCACCCGGATCCCGAACGGCGCGGCCGGAGTCGAAGATCGCCTGCTCCTCTTGCACACCCACGGCGTCGTCGGCGGTCGCTTCGACATCTCGCGCATGGTCGAGGTCGGCAGCACCGCGCCGGCGAAAATCTTCGGTCTCGACAAGAAGGGTTCGATCGCGGTCGGCATGGACGCCGACCTCGTCCTCTTCGACACGAACGGCACCTCCACCCTGGGCGCGAAAATCCACCACTCGAAGGCCGATCGCAGTATCTTCGAAGGCTTCGCGGTCCGCGGCAGGGTCGTCCGGACGATCGCCGCCGGACGCACGCTCTGGGACGGCAAGAGCCTCACGACGACTCGTGGTGCAGGCCGCTTCATCTCCCGCCGGCCAACCCACTTTCCGCGGTACCCGGAGGCGCGCTCGTGAGCTTCGGCGACGAGCGCACTGAAGGCAGCCACCGGCTCGAGCGGAGTCTGCCCGACGCGAAGCCGCTCTACACCGATTCGCAGGCGGCTCTCGAGGCGAACCGCTGCCTCTACTGCGAGGACGCACCCTGTATCGCTGCCTGTCCGACCGGCATCGACGTCCCGACGTTCATCCGCAAGATCGG
>JBDSRU010000216.1:0-3851 GCA_039929145.1 Thermoanaerobaculia bacterium | reverse complement strand
CATGCCGGCGATGACGCCGCTCTTCTCGAGATTCTGCCCGGCGAGCCGAGCCAGGATGTAGCTGCCGTCCGGCTTCTGGTTCTGGAGCACACCGAGCACCTCGACCTCGAAGCGCTCCGGCGTCGTGCCCTTGAAGACCGACAGACCGTATCCGCGCATCCCGGCGTGGATCTCCTCCAGGCCGATGGTCGCTGCCTCCGGGAAGGCTTCCGGAGTCTGCGAAGCGAAAAGACCGGTAAAGGAAAGAACAACCAGGCTGACCGTCAGCGCAGCTCCGCGAGCACTCGCCGACAGCCCCGAATCGCTCAGGCCTGGGGCGCGCTGTGCACGCGGGAATCCGTCGGCGGCAGAGTGCCGGAGAAAGAGACTCCGAAACGCTGCTGCAGGCAGTCCCTTTACTGGAAGCCTTTTTCTCTTTGCCAGTAGCTTCTCCTTTTGAGACGTTCGCTCAACGAACTTCAACCCGGCCCTGGCGCAGAATCGTCACCTTTTCGTCGTCGATCTCGACCAGCGTCGAAGGCGCCCCGCCGGCCGTCCCGCCCTGCTCCACTACGAGATATTTTTCGCCGGAGGCCGCTAGCCACGCCGTCACCTCGGCCGGATCGGTGTACGGCGGCTCACCGCTCGGATTGGCGCTGGTGGCGGTGAGGGCGTGACCGAGCTCCAGGAGCAGCGCGCGCAGGCCGTCGTGCGCCGGGATGCGAGCCGCGATCGTTAGACCGCCGGCGCTCGCCGGGATCGGCGCCGCCAGCGGCAGCACGACGGTCAATGCGGCCGGCCACCGCGGCCCCGCCCAGGCGAGGGCCCCGGCCGCCGGCTCGACGCCGAGCGCGAGCAGCTGCGCGACGTCGGCCGCCACGACCGGCAGCGGCTTGCCTCGCTCGCGGCCCTTGAGACGGTAGATCGCTTCGACGCCTGCGGAGTCGCGGGGATCGACCCCCAGGCCGTAGCTCGACTCCGTGGGAATCGCCAGCACGCCGCCGGCCGCGAGCAGCTCCGCCGAGGTCAACGCTTCACTCCGGCCGCCACCAGCATCTCCTCGGCATGCGAGCGCGACAGGGCCGTCACCTTCTCGCCCGAGAGCATGCGGGCGATCTCCGCCACGCGCTCTGCGTGCTCGAGGCGCTCCACGTCGGCGAAGGTGCGGCCGCCGCGGACACGCTTCGAGACGCGATACTGAACATGGCCGCAGCTCGCGACCTGGGCCAGATGCGTGACGGCGAGAATCTGGCCGCGCTTCGCCAGGCGCCGCAGCTTCTTGCCAAGTGCCGACCCCTCTGCCCCGCCGACCCCTGCGTCGGCCTCGTCGAAGACCATCGTCGGCCCGCCCGCGACCTCCTCGCCGCGCGCAGCGAGCTGCAGGGCGAGCGACACGCGCGCCAGCTCGCCGCCCGAGGCGATGCGGGAAAGGGGCATCATCGGCTCGCCGGGGTTGGGCGCGAACTGGAAGACCACATGATCGAATCCGTGCGGCCCGAAGTCGACAGCAGTGCCGTCGATCTCGAGCGCGCTCGCCGCGCGCCGTGTGGTCTCCAGACTGACGCCGAACCGGGCTCGCGCGAGCGCCAGGTCCGCGAGCTCGCGCTCGAGCCTGGCGACCAGTTCGGTCGCCCATCCGGCACGCAGGCGGTGGAGCTCGGTCGCCGCAACCCGATAGGCATCGAGTGAGCGTTTCGCCGCGCTCTCGAGGCCTGCGCGATTTTCTTCGGAGTCGTCGAGCAGGGCGAGCTCCGCCTTGAGCCGGCGTTGGGTCTCGAGCAGCTCCGCGCTGGTCGCGCCGTACTTGCGGAACAGACGCTCGAGGAGCGCCAGGCGATCCTCGATCTCGTCGAGTCGACCCGGTTCACTTTCGGCGCCGGCGTCGTCCAGTCGTCCGCGCAGCTCGCGGGCCAGCTCTTGAACTCTCGCCTCGAGCTCGCCGAGCTCGGGCAGCGCTGCTTCGGCCGCCCGCTCCCACTGGGCAACCTCGGCCAGCGCGTGGCGCGCCTGCGACAGCCGGTCGGCGACCGCCTCGTCGCCCTCATAGAGCAGCGCGAAGGCGCCGCCGAGGGCGCGCGCGATCGCCTCGCGATGACGCAACAGGTCGCGGCTGCGCCGCAACGCCTCTTCTTCGCCATCGACGGGCTGCGCCGCGGCGATCTCACCGGCCTGGAAGCGCAGCAGGTCGATCCGCTCGGCGCGCAGGCGCGCGTCGCCCTGCAGGCGCTCGAGCCGTTCGGCGGCCGTTGCGTGTTCGGCATGCAGCGCCGCAACCCGCGCCGCGACCTCGAGGCCCTTCTCCCCTCCGAGCCGGTCGAGCCAATCGCGCTGAAGCTCCGGATCGGCGAGCCCGAGCTCATCTCGCTGACCGTGAATGCGCAGCAGCCGCGGGGAGAGCTCCTGCAGCAGGCGCAGCGTCACCAGTTGGTCCTGGACGAAGACCCGATTGCGGCCTTCCCGAGAGATCTCGCGCCGGATGACGAGCTCGTCTTCCTCGAGTTCGATGCCCGCCTCGAGCAGGCGCTCTCGCAGGGCGGCGTCGCACTCGAAGATCCCCGACACCGTAGCGCCCTCGGTTCCCTCGCGGATGAGATCCCCGGCAGCGCGCGCGCCGGCCAGTAGCGCCAGAGAATCGACCACCAGCGATTTGCCGGCGCCGGTTTCGCCGGTGAGGACGTTCAGGCCGGGCCCGAGCTCGATATCGCCCCCCGCCAGGACCGCCAGATTTCGAACGCTCAGTCGGCGCAGCATTTTCGGGTGGAAGCGCTAGCCTCGGGTGAACGACGGAACGTATTCGGGATCGTCCTGCAGGTCACGCTCCGAGCAGAGGAAGTCGTAGAAGCCGCAGCGCACGCTCCCGGGGTGTTCGCGGCAGATCTCCGGCCGCGCCTCGTAGATGCCGCACTGACGAGTTTCGAGGTTGAGGAACTGGCAGACGGAGCCGAAGACGTCGTCTTTCTGGTGCCGCAGAACGCGAAGCTTTCCGCCTTCGACCAGCTTCGTGAATCGCCGCGTAGCTGCCGCCGTGGTGAGTCCGTGATGCCTGCCCAGGCGCTCAATGTCGGCCGGTTTGGCTTCGATGTGGTCGTACGAACAGCAGTGCGCCGGGCAGTTGGAGCAGTTGTAGAACCTGGGCTGGCGCGACATTCAGGGATACTAGCAGCCGCGGTCGCCGATGGAACGCCTGCGCGGATCCAGGCCCGCCGAGTCAGACGGGCGGCGGCGGTGCAGCGCTCCTGGGCTGAGCCACGACGCGGTTGCGCCCGGCGCCCTTGGCGACGTAAAGCGCGCGGTCGGCGGATTCGAAGAGAGCCTGGTCGGCGGTCATCCCGGAGTCGCGCTCGGCGATGCCGAACGAACAGGTCACCGAGAAAATGGCGCCCTCGCGCGAGAAGGTGAGCTCAGCGAGCCGGTCGCGCAGTTTCTCGGCCAGCGCCTGGCCGCCTTCAAGGCCGGTTTCGGGACAGAGAACGGCAAACTCGTCGCCCCCGAGTCGCGCGAAGACCTGCTCCGAACGGACGTGCTCGCGCACCGAAGCTGCCACCTGCTTGAGCACCATGTCGCCGCAGAGGTGACCGTGGGTGTCATTGACGTCCTTGAAGCTGTCGAGGTCGAAGAGCACCAGGGTGAGCGGCCGGCCATGGCGCTCGGCGCGAGTGAACTCGCGCGCCAGCTCCTCGTAGAACTTGCGCTGGTTGAGCGCTTCGGTGAGCCCGTCGCGCATGACCATCTGGTAGATCGCCTCGTGATACGCGTGCTCGACATCCTGCTCGTGCAGGAACTTGAAGTGCACGGAGCCGACCTGAAAGCGGTCGCCGCTGCGCAGCGGCGCCGGGCCGTCCACACGCTGATCGTTGACGAAGGTGCCGTTG
>JBDSRU010000215.1:0-4373 GCA_039929145.1 Thermoanaerobaculia bacterium | reverse complement strand
AGCCTTGCCGACCGGGTTGAGCAGTTGCAGCACGCCGATCACCTTGCCGCGTGCGGTGAGCGGAACGGCAAGGATCGCCCGGGTGTCGAACTGCTCGCTCGCATCGCCGCGCCAGCGCGAATCACTGGCCACGTCGTTGATCGTCTCGGCGCGACCGGAAGCTGCCACCGCGCCGACGATGCCCTGGCCGACGGGGATACGGAGATTTTCGATCTCGGGCGCGGCGCGCCCGCGCACGACGCGAAAGAACAGCTCGCCCGAGGCTTCGTCGAGCTCCCAGATCGAGCTCGTCTCGGCCTTGCAGAACTCTTCCGCCTTGGTCAGCGCGAGCGACAGCACGCGCCTGAGATCGAGCGTCGCGGCGAGCTCGAGCCCGATCTCGAGCAGCGCCTCCTGCTCTCTGACGCGGCGCTCGAGATCGGTCGAACCGTCCAGGCTCATCGCCGACGTGGATTCCGCTAGAACCTGGCCCCGACCCAGAACTGGGAGGAGAAGCCGTAACCCAGGCTGTCCTTGAAATCCCAGAGGTTGGCGAAGTCCCAGTTGAGGTCGATGCCCATCAGGTTCACCGTGACGCCGAATCCGTACGACGAGATGGCGTCGTCGAGCCGGTTCTCTTCGCCGTCCCAGAAGGTGAACCCTTGGCCGAACTCCTCGAACCAAGCGCCGCCAACATCGAGGAAGACGCGGCCGCGGATGCTGCGGAAATTGAGAACCGGCGTCGCCAGGACGTCGATCAGCGGAAAGCGATACTCGATGTTGGCATAGAAAGCGCGGTCGCCGATGATCGAGCGGAAGTCCACGCCGCGCAAGTCGTCAAGGCCACCGAAGTAGAGCGGAATTGGATTGTTGCCGGCTGCGTAGCCGGCATAGAGGCGGAACGCCATGTTGCTGCGCTGGCTGACTTCGAGGTACTGCCGCACCTCGAGCTCGTACTGGGTGTAAAGAGCTCCGCTGTCTTCCTGGTCGAACGCGTAGACCAGGTCGAGCCGCCAGCGCCGGCCGGACACCGGGCCGTACTGGGTGAAGACGGCGCTGTCACCGATCAGGCTGGTCTGCAGATAGGGATATTGGTTCTCGACCTCGATCGTTTCGGGCCGGACGATGCCATCCTCGCCGACGGTGACATTTCCGGTCAGGTAGTTGGCCTTCTGGAAGATGTAGCCGGCTCCGGCCGAAACGCGATGGTAGAGCGAGAACGGATAGATCCACGACCCTCCCGCGCCGGTCTGCTGGATCGCTTGCTGGCGGCTCTGGCGATCGACCGGCGAGCCGGTGACACCGCCGAGGACGTAGAAATCCCGGCGGTCGAACGCCTGCACCGACCAGTTCCAGCGATGTGAGAGGTCGACATAGACGACGTCGAAGTTGGAGAAGCTCGAGACCGAGCTGAAGTTGATGAGCAGCCGCCGGTCGCCGAGGTAGTCGGTGAGTGAAAGATAGGTGTAGCCGAGCAAGGTCTGGTCGTCGGTGACGCCGACCGAGGCCCCGGCGTCTTCGACGAACAGCTTGAAGCCGTGATACTTCGACTTGTTGGCCTCATCGAGGGTCACGCGGATGTCGGGCTCGAACTGATCGAGGGGTTCGGTGACGGTCGATTCTGCGGGCGCCACCGGCACGTCGACCTCGGCGACCGGCTTGTCGATGTCCACCAGGTAGAGGTCGAAGCCCCCCCGCCAGAAGCCGGTATAGACCACCTGGTCGATCGCCCCTTCGCGCTTGAGGACGGCGGGCATGAGGCAGCCGGTCACCACGTTGGTGAGCTGCAGGGTCCGACCGGTCGCGATCTCCGTGGCATAGATGTTGTCGATGCCGGAGCGATCGGAGGTAAAGACCAGCCAGGTGCCCTTCGAGGAGTAGACCGCGTCCTTGTCACTCCAATTGCCTTCGGTCAGACGGAAGCGCTTGGTGGGTTCCGCGAGCGCGACCCTGAACAGCTGGGCGTGGTTGTCGCCGACGACACCGCTGTAGACGATCGAGGCGCCGTCCGGGGAGTACACCGGTGCGCCGTCGTAGGTCTCGTCGTCGGTGATGTTCTTCACCTCACGGGTTTCGAGGTCGATGGTGTAAATGTCGAACCGCCCGGCCCGGTTGGCGGAGAAGGCGACCGTCCGGCCGTCAGGACTGAAAGCCGGGTTCATCTGCTGTTCGACGTCCATCTCGATGGTCTTCACGAGTTTGCGCTCGAGGACGTCGAAGATCATGAGGCTGCGGCCGCGCTCGCGCTTGGCGAACACGGCGACGAAGTTGCCGTCGGCCGAGAAGGCGAGGTCGCGGCCCATGCGCGCGCCGATGGTCAGGAACTGCGCGCCCAGGTACTCGTAGCTCCCGGTGTAGCCCTTGGTCAGGTTGGCGATGGCGCGCCGCGTGCGGGTGTCGTAGAGCACGATGTCGAGGTCGCCGCGCGTGACCGCGAGCGCCGCCACCAGGTCGCCCGACGGCGACGCCGCCGGCGAGAGCACCTGCTGAATCTCACCCTTGTCGTCCCGGAACGGCCGTCCGAAGTCAGAGGGCTCGCCGGTCTCCACCAGCTGCGGCAGGTACTTCTTGCGCAGCCAGCGCCGGAAGTCGAGGTCGAAGTCTTCGGGGTCGATGCGGAAGGACCGCTCGACGGCGCGATCGGCGCGTCCGCCAAAGGTGTTGCGGAACTCGAACAGGAAGTCGCGGAAGCCTTCCTTGCCCCAACGCTCCTCGATGTAATCGAACGCGGCATGGCCGAAGCGGTAGGCGAGGAAGCCCGAGGTGCCGCGCTCCAGGATCGACGGAATCGAATCGTTGACCACCGCGTCGCGCAGATACATTTTGTCGGAGGTCGACTCGTCCTTCGCCATGTAGGAGGCCATGCCCTCCATGAACCACTGCGGAGCGCCTCCGACCCGTCCTCCGATCTTGCCGCGGTAGAGGATGTCGTACTGGAAGATGTGCGTCAGCTCGTGCGAGATCAGCGCGAAGAGCTCGGCGTCCGGCAGGTCGATCGGCAGCACCATGCGATTGCGCACCGGGCTGGCGAAGGCGCCGACCCCTTCCGGGATGAAGTTGAGGATGATGTTGTTCTGCTCGAACGCCGAGTGGGTGGCGTAGAAGATCATCGGAATCGGATCCTGCACCTGGTGATCGAACTCCCGCGTCAGCCGGTCGTAGGCGCTCTCGGCGAGCGAAGCGACTTTCTCGAGCTGGGCCTCTTCGGACTCGTAGTAATAGAAGGTGAAGTGCGGCGAGGAGTAGAGCTTCCAGTCGAAATCGCGATATTGGATCTTGTTCTTGCCGAACTGTGCCTGCGCGGCGGAGGCAAGGCTCACGGCGAGCAACGCGCCTAGCGCGAGAATGGCGAGCGCGCGGCCGCGCCCGACGGCCGATCGATCCAGGTGGTCCAGATGAGCCAAAGGGAACTCCTTTTCGGTCAATCGGTCAACAATGTCCGGCTGGTCTCGACGGTTTTCTGGGTGAACACGCCGACGATGCGGTCTTCGAGCGAGGCCAGGTTCTCGAACATGCCGCGCAGCGGATCGGCACTCTCGCCCTCGAACTGCTTGAAGTCCTTGAAGTTGTCGAAGAAGATCCGCTCGCCGGTCTTGCCGTCGAAGACCATCATCGCGATGTCGTAGTCGAAACCCGTCCGCTCCACCAGAACCTGGCGATAGTAGACCCGCCCGTCGTAGGGCGAAACGTACTCCTCGGTGCGGTAACCGCTCTTGTCCTGGACGTCGAAGTCGAGGCTGCCGGCGACGATGAGGTCGGCCTGGCTGCGTTCTCCGAGAGCCCGCCAGAACTCGGCGTTGCGCGACAGGACATCGAGATCGTACGAGGGGTAGTCGACCGGTCCGCTTTCGAGCACGGTGAGCGAGGTCTCGCGGCGCAGCACCTTGACGATGTAGCGCTCGAATTCGCGCTGCACGTTCAGCGAGGAGGCACCCGGAGTCTCGCCGGCGCCTTCGCGGGTGACGACGATGAACGGAGCCGGAGTGATCGTGCGCTTGCCGGTGAGGTCGATACGTGCCCGCATCGGCAGGCGAAGCTTGACCTCGACAGCGGCTTCGGCCGCTGCCGCGGTGAGCGACAGCACGAGCAGGGCGAGAACTGAAGCCCGGAGGCGGAGCTCCCGGCGCGAGCAGCAGGTTCCGGTCACATGTCACCTCGGAGGGCGAAAGCGTGCGCAGGAGAGCCCGCTTCCGGCGGCGGTGAAGCCGGCGGGGGGTCAACTGGCGGCCCGGCAGGAGCCGCGGCCGGAGGTTCGGCCGGAGCGGTCGCAGGCGCGGACCCGTCGGCCGGGGGCGCCTGCGTCACTGCGGCCGGCGCCGTGGCGGGAGCGCCGGCCTTGCGCGGTCTGAAGCCCTGGTAAAACTCGGCGAAACGGGAGTAGTTCTGTTTGACCA
>JBDSRU010000214.1:0-5091 GCA_039929145.1 Thermoanaerobaculia bacterium | reverse complement strand
GATCGAGACCGAGACGGGGACAGCCGTGGCGCCCACCTGGACGGGAATCTGCTGGACAGCACGCCACGCATGCGCGAGCGCGATGACAGTGAAGACGACTGCAGCTACGCGATGGAATCTCATGTCTGTCGAACTCCCGGGAGGCCCTGCAACTCTACGCCACCCGCCTTGGCCCGCGAGAGTCCGGCTCCGGCGCTCTCAGCCGCCACCCTCCGCGAGTCGGACACCGCGGCGCACCGTGACGGGCGAGCCATCGGCGACAAAGGCCGATTCCGGTTTACCAGTGAGGAAACCGGCGAACGGTGCGCCGTAGAGCGCCGCGACATCGCACTCGAAGGTGGATTCGATCGCGGCGCTCACCTCCCACTGCGGATGCTCGACCCGATACTCCACCGTCCCGCCGTCGCGCTGCCGGGCGTAGCCCCAGTAGTGCTCGGTGATGAAGGCCGCCTCGGACTCAGGCGGCGGCACGACCGCGGTCGCGCGGGCTGCGACTCCGAGCCGGCTCCACCGCCCGTCGAGGCGCCAGCGATACTCGACGAGGCGCGCCGCGTCGACCGCGCGCCGACCGAGGGCATGCCTCATGGGCAGCGCGACGTAGTTCTCGTTGTAGAGCGTCCGCGCCACCCAGGCGATCGCGAATCGCGGCACGATCTCCTTCACGAAAACCACCCCGCGCCGGAAGCCCTCGGGCGCCTGGCGACGGACGTAGAAGCGGAGGTTCACTTCCTCGAAATTGCGGTGGCCGGGAATCGCGAAGCCGAGAACCCGGGTGCGCAGGAAGCGGAAGCCGACCAGGCTCACCAGGGCGCGGCCGCCCCAGAGCTCGAGCTCGGTACCGCCCGGGATGAGGTTCGCGACGAGGACCGGATCGATCTCGTAGTTCAGCATGACGAGATCGCGCCACTCGCCGGTCAAGAACGGCGCGGCCACCTCGCCTCGATCGCCCTTCAGCGCCGGCCCCTGAAGGCGAAAGCTGGCGGGTCCGGCAGGGCGCGAAGAGCTCGGTCAGGCATCGCGCCACCACTCGGTGAAGCTGGCGTGCGGCGCGCCGCCCGAACGGGCGCGCCGGAAATTGAGCCAGAGAAAGAAGGGAATGGCGAAACCGAGGCCACCGATAAGCGCGAAAACGACGAACCAGGGCCAGGCGACAGGGCCCGCCGGACGCTTGGCAAGAAGGAAGGCCAGGATTCCGGTGGCGAGGAGGGCGTCGAGCATGAAGCCGATCGCCAGGTGGTTCGCGAAGACCGCGCTGACCGAGGTCGCCTCGCAGCACAGCCAATAGAGAAAGATCCCATTCGGAACGAGCAATCCCAACAGTGCGATGGCGAGCATCATCGTGCATCCTCCGGGCTGCGGAATCTACTTCTGGAACTCATCCCCGATCCGCGGAGCGTCCGCGGCCTGGGCGTCCAGCGAGGCGCGAAATTGCACACAGCCGCGCAGGAACTGAGGCCACTCCGGCACCGCGATCCGCGGCTCGATGCCCTCGGGAAGGAGCGTCCAGAGTGCGGGTTGGTACCAGCACAGCGCATGCCCCGAGCTGTCGCGGTGCTGCCGGATGCCGGCCCGCAGTCGGTGGACCTCCGCCACCAGTTCCTCGCGCGACAGCGCTTCGAGATCGACTTCGCTCATCACGGGCCTCCCTTCCGGAACGAGGAGCGGCTCGCCCGCACCGACTCTAACCGAGAGCGAAGGCGAGCCGACCCGGCGCGGATCAGCGCGCGCGCTGAGGCTTTCGGTCCGGAGCCGGCCTGACGCTTCGCAGGCTGCGCTATAGCGGATTGAGAGCTGGGTGAATCGCCGGCGGGCGCTCGAAGTCGATCTGCGCTACATCGGACCAGGGCACGTATTCGGGGGTAACGGCGCCCTCGACGAAAATCAGCATGCCGGCGTTCGCGGGGCCGAGGTCTCCGGCGCGCTCGAGGCGCAGCGTTTCCCCGCCGTAGAGGCTCACCACGGAGTTCGGGGCGCCGCGCTCTTCGCCTCCCGAGGGGCTACCTGCAGCGGCGGGAGCGGACGAAGTGATCGGCTCTATCGCCGCGATCCGTCCGAAGGGAACTGTGTAATCCACTCCCAGCGACGGAGCGTCGAGCGTGTCGGTGGTCTCGCTCTCGTCGAGATCGAAGACCAGCCGGCCGGCGAGACGGCGGCCGTCGCGAGTGGTGACGCTGCCGATGAGCGGGCGTCCCGGTGGGAAGTCCTCGTAGGCGGGGCCGTTGGCGCCGTCTCCGAGGTCGCTCGCGTCACCGGGCTCACTGCCGTCGCTCGCCTCGCCGTGCGCCGTTCGCGCAGCAATCGGTCTGAAGTCAATGCGCTCGAAGGCGGCCCAGGAAACGAGCACGCGGCCGTAACGCCGGTCGCCGATATAGATCCCGCGATTGTCCTCGCCGACCTCGGCGTTGCCGGTGAGCACGATTTCGCTGCCGTCCGCGAGCTTCACCTCGGAGCTGTCGCGCGTGAGCTTGACGATGGAACGGATGGAATCGAAGCGCAGGCGCTTCTCGCCCGAGGCGCTGTCGCCGTCGAGTTCGTCGGTGCCGACGCACTCCTCGCGGTTCCAGCCGATGAAGCCGGTGAAGTCGCCCTGTCCTGTTCGCACCTTGCCGTACAGCCGGACAGGGAGATCGCCGAGAGCGGGAGTGGGCAGGAACTCGATGGTGCGGATTCTCAGGCTGTCGAGGTCGACGACGCCTCGCCGGCCGTCCCAGACCCGCACGTCGTCATCGAAGTCGCTGGCCTCGAAGCGATCGAGATCGACCACACTCCCGCTCCTGAGCGTCACCCGCACCTCGTCGCCGCGGGCGTCGAGGCGCGCGATCTCGCCGAAACGGGCAAGGAATGGGCGGCTGACCTCGCTGGGCCTCTCCCGCTGGGCAATTTTGATTCCGAAGATCTCCAGCGGATGGCTCTCCACGGGCCGGCGCTCAGGCGCCACCATGGCGAGCCAGGGGTTGTTGCTCTTCGTGCCGTTGAAGAGATCGTCCCAGAACGCCTCTTCGACGCCCCCCCAGCGCAGACGCCCTTCGAAGACGGCTCCGTCGACGGTAGTGATCCGGCCATAGAGAAATCCCTGAGCGTCCTCTGCCGCAGCATCGGGCCATTGGACCGCGGTTTCCCCCTGCGGCGCACCCGAAACCGGTCGATCCGGCGGTCGGCTCGACGGAGCGTCCGATGGGCTGATACCGGACGCCGTCGTCGCAACCGGCCGCGAAGCCGGGCGAAGAAAATAAGCGGCGGCAGCGACGGCAATCAGGACGACGAGCGTGGCGGAGGCCCCGCGCGCAATGCCAGCTCTCGTCATCGTCGCTCTCCCTCGAGACAGAGTCTTCCCTCGCCGCGGCGCGGCCTATCTGTGCAACGTGCGGCGCGGCGAAAGATTACGCTCGCCGGCCGAACAGAGTCCGGCTAGCGCTTCGGCTGCTGAAGGACGACCCCTGCAGCAAGAACCAGCAGGTAGACGATCCCCGAGTAGAAGACACCCGCCGCGACATAGGCCAGGACGGAGTTCTCCAGGGCGAAGGGGCTCAATCCCAGCAGGAAGATCGGCAGGTTGCCATAGGCCCGCGCGGCATTCACCAGCCGATCGCCAAGGCCCGCGGCACCCAGGCCCGCCAGAACGCGACCGGCCGCGGCCAGGAGAAACGGCAGTCCAATGAGGAAAAGCGGCAGCAGCCAGACAGGCGAAATCTTCTTCTGCAGGATCGAGGGCACATTGTCTCCCTTGCTGGATCGGATCGTCACCGCAGCGGCGACCCAACTTTCGGCATCAGGTCGCGATGGCGCCGGGTTTCCGCAGGCGCGACCACGCTATCCATAGAGCCGCTTCACCTCGGCGATCGAATGCGTCACCAGCCTCTCGAGCACCGAAACATCGAGATCGCAGAGGCGCTTGAAGTACAAGCAAGATTTTCCAATCTTGTGCTTGCCGAGTCTGGACAACAACAGGTCCCGTTCCTCTCCTTCACAAGTGAGGTAGACCACAAGCTCGCGTCCGCGGATGGCAAAGCCCGCCAGGGGCGCCTCGCCAGTCCGCCCGCTCCCGTAGGTGTAGCGGTACGAGCCATAGCCAACAATACTGGGTCCCCACATCTTCGGAGATTGCCGGGTCACTCGCTTGAAAAGCGACATCAGTTGTCGGCAGTCGGCCTGCTGCTCGTCATTGGCTTTGGATGCGACGTAATCCTCCACGCTGGCGTCGGTGGCTTTGGTCTTGTTCTCAGCCATTGAGGGTCTCCATCATCGCGTGGATTGTTGCGCCTGACGGATCATAAGCTCGCCCGTCCCATCCCGACTGTTGATCTCGCCCTCAATTGGCGACCGGCGCCAACGTGTGGGCATCGCGGGCCAGCAGCCAGCGCCCGTCGGGCTGTTTGCGGCAGATGGTGATGCGATATCCGCCGAGCTTCATCTCTTCCCCGCCGGCGCGGGGGGTCACGGACAACGCGTCCCCGCTCCGCGTGTAGGCGACTTCGCCGACGACCACGATCTCTTCCAGGTCGCTGATGCAGCGGAACCGGTTTCGTTGGTGCGCGGCCGAGTAGTTGACGGAGAACCCATCCCGCCCGAACGGCTCCTGGCCCGGATTGAGAAAAACAACGTCGTCCGTCATCAAGGTGAGCAGCCGGGCAAGGTCGCCCGCGTTGACAGCATCGATCCAGGTCGACTGCAGTTCGCGAACTTCTTGCTCATCCGATTCCATCTGCAGGCTCCGTCGTCAAAGGTCGAGGAAGCGGTCATCGCTGGCGCCGTCATCCGGCCCTCGGTTCGTAGCTTAACGGACCCGGAGCTGAGCGCCGCGGCGACCCTTTCAACTCACGAGAGAGGTCTGAAGCGGCGCCTCTGCGATGCCGATACTCCCGAATTCACCGCCGAGGTCGCGTCATCGAACCATGCGCTCCTCGAGGGCCCGGCGAATCTGTAGGCATGGAGGATGACGCCGAGCGAAAATGCTCGTGTTCGGTGAGCTTGAGTGTTCTCGTTGAAGCCTCCCTGTTGTGCGGCCGGAGCTGCTGTTCGATTCGCCCGAATCAATCCCCATGCATGTCCGCAGGCGTTCCGTCGGACCAGTTCGCCACCCCGACCAGGAAC
>JBDSRU010000213.1:0-24809 GCA_039929145.1 Thermoanaerobaculia bacterium | reverse complement strand
TCAGGCCGCGAGTGTACTCGCGTCCCTCGAGCTGAACGCTCCAGCACTGCGACAGGTAGTTGAGGAAGTAGCGCTGCTGCTGGATCTCGCTGTTCTCGACGTCGAAGTTGACCTGGCCGTCGAACCGCAGGCGGCTCGGCAGGATATCGACGCCGAAGTTGAAGCGGATCTGGTCGGAGATCGTGTCGGAACGCAGCGGATCGTTGAAGCTCTCGGCGGCGTAGCGGGTGAACCAGGTGAGTCCGACGTTGCCGCGGCGGAACTTCGCGGTTCCCGACAGCGAGGTCGAATCCAGGGCGGTGAACAGGGTGTTGTACGCCGCCTGCGCCTGCAGGCTGAAATCGCGGCTCGGGTTGAAACGCAGCTTGGCGAAGATCGGGCTCAAGTCTTCGGTGGTGAGTCCGTCGCGCGAGCGCTGCAGCGGCTGCTCGATGTCGAACGAGTAGGCCTGCGCCAGCTCGAAAGAAAGGATCTCGAACGCCCCGCCCTTGGTCGAATCCGAAGGTCGCGCCAGCAGGCGGTTGATCAGCGAGAACTCGGCGACGTTGCTCGGAATCAGCAGATCGATCTCGTCGAACTGCGCCACGCGGTCCTGCTCGTCGAAGGCGCCCAGGAAACCGTAGGTCCAACGGGGCTCGATCACGTGCTTGAACTTGGAGAAGGTCTTGCCGCCGGTATCGAAGATGCGCGAGAACGAAGGTCCGACCATTTCGACGCTGCCGGTCGGATAGACCCGCGTCAGCGTATCGCCGCAGTAGACCTGACCGGCGGCCACGGTCTCGTCGCCACAGCGCTGAGCGCTTTGGCCGGTGCCGGGATCGATCTCATGCGTCGCGTAGCTGTCGCCCCACCAGGTGGCGCGGCCGCCGGCGGCGATCGCCACCGAGAGCCAGGGCGCCGGCCGCAACGGGAGTTTCACCTCCGGCTGAACGTCGAAGCGGCCGTAGCCGGTGTTGTAGGAGTTGGCGTGCTCGGCCGAGAGGTAGTTCGCTGTCGCTCCGAGCGAGAGGTAGAACGGGCTCGCGCCGAGCTTGCGCTCGCGCAGGCGATAGGCGATCTCGGGCAACTGGCTCTGCGTGACCGTGTCCTGTCCGTCGCTCAGGAAGGTCTCGCGATGGTCGGCGAGGATGTTGAGCGAGTGCGCTCCCCAGTTGCCGGAGACGAAGGCGTTCGAATAGACGTAGCGCCGGGTGTTCTGGCTCTCGCTGCGCTCGAAGTCGCGGAAGACTTCGAAGTCGCTGTAGTGCTCGATGTCGATCACGCCGCGCATGCCGAAGGGCAACGCTTCGGCGACGTGCTTCCAGTCGAAGCGCAGGGCGTCGTCGTCGAGCTCTTCGTTGTGGAAGTAGTAGATGCGGGCGTTGCCCTGCGAAGTCTCCGAAGGCCGATAGCGGAACTCGTCGCCCACGCCGTAGAAACCCTCGGTGTAGCCGTCGACATAGAGCGTATTGTCGTAGCTCGGACCGAAGACCTGGTACCAGGCCAGCCCGATGTACTCGCCGCGGCGCTTCGAGTAACCGATGTTCGGAACCAGCATGCCAGAAGTACGTTCGGTCTTCGCCGGCCACAACATGTACGGCCAGTAGAAGACCGGCAGCTTCTTGATCTTCAGGCGGGCGTTTTTCACCCGCGCATAGCCCTCGACTTCGACCTCCGCCGACGACATCGCGAAGCTCCAGTCGGGACTCTTGTCGCCCGAGCAGGAGGTGAAAGTGCCGTTGTCGACGGCGAAGTCGTTCGGTCCGGTCTTGGCGATGATGTCGCCCGAGAAGTAGTAATCGGGATGGACGAAAGCGGTCGCCTGCCAGAACGTTCCGGTGCGCTGCTCGAGATCGAAGTCGAGGCGTTGGCCGGAGATCCGCTGCGGCCCCTGATCGAAAACCACGTCGCCCTCGCCCTGAACGGTCATCGTGTCGCGGTCGAGGGAGAGCCGCTCGGCGTGGACGATGACGTCCCTGAAATGGATCTCCACCGCGCCGCTCGCCGTGACCTCACTCTCGCCGAAGCTCTCGAGCTCGGCGGCCGAGCCGGAGATCGTGCCGCCTCCGCGCTCCGCTGGCACCTTGAGCTCGAACGTGATGCGGTCGACCGCAGGTGCAGACGGCGGAGCCAGCGCTGCAGCCGGCTGGCCTGCCTGGCCTGCCGGCACTGCCGGGGCCGGCGAAGTCGCCTGCGCCCAGGCGCCCGCGGCGATCGCCGAGAGCATCGTCAAAAGCACGATGGCCCTCGCGAGCGCGCAGCGCCAAGCGGGCACGGCGACAGGATTCCGGCCGCGGAGACGGGCCATCAGGCGAGCCGTTCGACCACCACGGCGGTCGCTTCACCGCCGCCGATGCAGATCCCGGCGCAACCCCGCGTGAGGCCCCGCTCCTCGAGCGCAGCAAGCAGGGTCACGAGGATCCGCGCGCCCGAGGCGCCGATGGGATGCCCGAGCGCCACCGCACCGCCGCGCACGTTGAGCTTGTCGTGGGCGATCCCGAGATCGCGCATGCAGGCGAGGGCGACGACGGCGAAGGCCTCGTTGATTTCGAAAAGGTCGATGTCCGCGACGGAAAGACCGGCGCGGTCGAGAGCCTTGCGGATCGCCGCCACCGGAGCGGTGGTGAACCACTCGGGCTTCTGGGCGTGCGACGCCTGGGAGACCAGCCGTGCGATCGGTTTCACCCCGAGGCGCTGCACTTCGTCACCGGTAGCGAGCACGAGCGCCGCGGCGCCGTCGTTGATCTTGCTGGCGTTGGCGGCGGTGACCGTTCCGTCCTTGTCGAACGCCGGCTTCAGGCCGGCCATCTTCTCGAGGTCGGACTTGCCCGGCTCCTCGTCGCGGTCGACGACGGTTGTGCCCTTGCGCGTCGTGATCTCGAACGGCACGATCTCGGCCGCGAACTGCCCGTTCTCCTGCGCGGCGCGCGCCCGGGCGTAGCTCGCGCGCGAGAAGGCGTCCTGATCTTCGCGCGTGAACCCGTACTCGCGCGCGCAGATTTCCGCGCAGCTGCCCATGTGCTTGTCGCCGTAGGGATCCCACAGACCGTCGTGGACCAGCGAGTCGACGAGCTTGCCACCGCCCAGCCGCAGGCCGTCCCGAACGCCCACCGCGAGGTAGGGCGCCTGGCTCATGCTCTCCATGCCGCCGGCCGCGACGAGCGAGAAATCGCCGCAACGCAGGTCGTTCGCGGCCGACATGACCGCGCGCATCGCCGAACCGCAGACTTTGTTGAAGGTAATCGCGCCGGTCGATTCCGGACAGCCGGCGCCAAGAGTCGCCTGGCGGGCCGGGGCCTGGCCGACACCGGCCGCGAGGACGCAGCCCATGTAGACCTGCTGCAGATCCGCCGGGGAGACTCCGGCCCGTTCGATCGCTCCGGCCAGCGCGCGGGCACCCAGTTTCGGCGCCGCCTGATCCCGAAAAACACCCTGGAATGCGCCGATCGCAGTGCGCGCTCCGGCGAGGATGAATACTTCCTGCATCTTCCTTGTCCTCCGGGACTTGCGAATTGCGTGGGGCGTCCTTCAAGATCTCCAAAAGGGCGCCGGACAGCGCGGGAATGCTAACACAGGCGCTGTCCCTGCCCGGACCCATGAGAGCCCTCGGAATCGACTTCGGCGAACGCAGAATCGGGGTAGCCATCTCCGATCCGGAAGGCACGTACGCGCTGCCCTGCGAGACTCTCACGCGCACGGACGACCGCACCGCGCTCGCTGCCATCGCCGCGATCGCCGCGCGCGAGGAGATCGCCTGGATCGTGATCGGCGAGCCGCTGCGCGGCGACGGCAGCGCCGGGGCGCCGGCGCTGCGCGCGCGGCGTTTCGCCGCCCGGCTCCGCGCTCTCTCTGGCCTGCCGGTCGAGACCATCGACGAAACCCTCACCAGCCGCGAGGCCGACCATCGCCTGCGCGAGGCCGGGGTGGCGCCGAAGCGACGCGGCGAACGCCGCGACGCGCTCGCCGCCCAACTCCTCTTGCAGGAGGCGCTCGATCGCCGTCCAGGGAGGCCGTCCTGATCGCGCAGGCGACGCCCCCCAGGCCTCGCGCCCGGCGGGGGTGCCTGTCGCGCCTCGTGCGACTCTTCGCGGCGAGCGTCCTCCTCGCGGCGCTCGCGGCCGGCGCGATCGGCTACTGGGGATGGCGAGAGCTGCATCGTCCCGGCACTGCCGGGTCCGGCGAGCCGGCGGTCTTCCTCGTCGAGCCCGGAGAGAGCGCCGGCGCCATCCTGCGCCGGCTCGAGGCCAACGGCCGGATCCCCTCGGCGCTCGCGGCCCGGGCCTATCTGCGCTGGGGCCTCGGCGCGCCGGTGCTCAAGGCCGGCGAGTACGAGCTCGGCTTCGGCCTCTCGACCGTCGAGATCCTGGGCAAGCTGCAGCGGGGAGAGATCCGCACCCTTGCAGTGACGCTGGTCGAGGGGCTCGACATCGACGAGACGTTGCAGGCCTTGGTCGCCGCAGGCCTCGGCGAAAGCGGCCGCCTCCGCGCCGAGTTTGCCGCGCCCGGCAGGATCTCCGACCTCGACCCGGCGGCCGACCACCTCGAGGGATACCTCTTTCCGGACACCTATCGCTTCGCCCCGGGCACCCCCGAGAAGACGATCGCCGACACGCTGGTCGCGACTTTCCGCCGGCAGTACGAGACCCGGGTGCGACCGCTGCGCGCCGCGGGGGACCTCCGCCCGCTGCGCGAGCTGGTGATCCTCGCCAGCCTGGTCGAGAAGGAGGCGAAGCTCGACTCGGAGCGGCCGCTCATCGCCGCGGTGTACGCCAATCGCCTGCGGCTTGGAATCGGTCTCTACGCCGATCCGACGATCATCCACGCCCTGAAGCTCCTGGGACGCTGGAACGGCAACCTGACGAAGAGCGACCTGCGGATGGAATCGCCCTGGAACACCTATCGCGTCGCCGGCCTGCCGCCCGGACCGATCTGTTCCGCCGGACTCGCCAGCCTCGAGGCGGCAGCGCGGCCGGCAGACGTCTCCTTTCTCTATTTCGTCGGCAGGAACGATGGCAGCCATGTCTTCGCCGACACCCTCGACGAGCACAACCGCAATGTCGAGCGCTGGCAGAAGAGGCCCTGGCGCGCGCGTTCAGCGGCGCGTTGATTCTGGCCCGCGCCCCTCCGACGTCTTTGCAAGCAGCCGAAGAAAAGTTCGAGATTGACAGTTCCCGCGATCCGCTGTGGAATAGCCCACAGCAGCTCATCGACAACGAGGTCCGCTCCGTCTCAGCGCTCGCGCGAGCGCCGTGCCGCCGGGCCCAGGGGGCGGAATGAATACACGCGACCAGTTCGGCAACTACCTTCTCCTCAAGAAGCTCTCCGAGGATGCACTGGGCGAGACGTTTCGCGCCGGCAAACTCGGCAAGCAGGGTGTCGAACGGGTCATCCTTCTGCGCGTCTTCAACGGCCAGGGCCTCGACGGTGAAAAGCTCGCGCAGCGCATCCAGGCGCGCGCGCCGCTGCAGCAGGCGCTGAAGAGTCCGAACCTGGGCCTGGGCCTCGATCTCGGCCAGGTGCGAGGCGTGCCGTACGTCGCCTACGACTACATCTCGGGCAAGACCCTGGCCCAACTGCTCGAGCAGGCGGCGAAGAAGCACTCGCCGATCCCGCTCGACCATGCCCTGCTGATGACCGAGCGCATCGCCCTCGGCCTCGCGGTAGCCTACGAAACGCGGATCGGCGAGGAGCGCGTCCAGCACGGCTTCCTGACTCCCCACCTGGTGATCGTCTCCAACGAGGGTGAGCTGCGCCTGCTCGGCTTCGAGGCCTCGAACGGCTTGCGCGAAGCGGCCAACCACCCGCTCATCAAGCAGTCCGCCGGCCGCTACCTCGCGCCGGAGGTGCTGGCGGGCTCGCCGCCGGCCAAGGCTGACGATGTCTACTCTCTCGGCGCCATTCTCTTCGAGCTTCTGACCGGACGCGCTCTGCCGGTTTCCACCGCCGGAGGTCAGGCGGCGCTCATCGATCAGGCGGTCATCGCCGCTGACGGCGGAAACCTCCATCCCGAGCTCGCGAACCTCCTCAAGCGCAGCCTGGTGCCGCGCGAGCAGCGGATCGGCGACGCCGTCACCTGGCACAAGACGCTCGCCAAGATGATGTTCGAAGGCCAGTACAACCCGACGACCTTCAACCTCGCGTTCTTCATGCACAACCTCTTCCGCGAGGAGATCGAACGCGAGACGCAGGAGCTCGAGCTCGAGAAGACCACCGCGATCCCGGTGCAGGCGGTCCAGGCGGCGGCATCTGCCCCACCCAAGGCGCAGGCGCCGACGTTCGGGCAGAGCGGAGGAGGCACCGCGGCACGCGAAAGCAGCGTGCGCGAGGAGACTCAGGGCGGCCGCGAACGCCAGGGCATGGAGAGCAAACCGGCGAAAAACAACAGCATGATGATCGCTGCCGGCGTCGGAGCCCTGTTGGTTCTCGGCGGACTCGGCTACTTCATGTTCGGCCGCGGCTCTGCTCCCGCGGCGCCGGCGAGCGACGCCCCGCTCTCGTCAGCACCGGCAGACACCGCCGCGGCGCCGGCCGGCCCGACTCCGGAAGAGATCCAGGCGCAGATCCAGAAGATCGTCGACGACAAGATGAAGAGCTCTTCGGCGCAGTACGAGGACAAACTGAAGACTCTGCAGAAGCAGCTCGACGACGCCAAGAAGGCGCAGGAGCAACGCGCCGCCGCGGCGGCGAATCCGGCTCCCAAGCCGGTCACGATTCCGTCGGTGCCGGCGCCCACCGCACCCGCGGCGGCGGCCGTAGCCGAGCCCACTGCCCCGGCTCCGGCGCCCGCAGACAGCGCGGCTTCGACCACACCACCGCCCACCACGCCGGCCGAACCCGAAGCCAAGCCCGCCGCGCCGGTCGAGAACAAGGCCGCCGCTGTACCTGTGCGCCCGGCCGGCGACGGCACGGTCCGCCCCGGCGACCTCGTAACGATGGGAGCCGGAGTCAGCCCGCCGAAGGTCGCCCGTCGCGCGAGCCTCCGCTACCCGCCGCTCGCCCAGCGGATGAAGAAGGAAGCGACCGTCACGGTGCGCGTCCTGGTCGACGAAACCGGCCGCGCCGCGGATGTCCAGGCGACCGGCAGCTCGGTCGGATTCGGAATGGACGAAGCGGCGATGGATTACGCCCGTGGTTGCGCCTTCACCCCGGCGACCAAGAACGGCGTTCCGGTGCGGATGTGGATGGATCTCAAGGTTGCGTTCAACCTGACCGGCGGCTGATCGGTCGTCCGGTTGCGGAACAAAAAAAGAGGCGCCTCCCGGCGCCTCTTTTTTTTGCTGCTGGGAATCCCGGCTTTACAGGTCGGCGGCCTTGATGCTAGCCACGAGCTGCTGCACGACCGGCTTCATGACCTTGTCGAACTGGCGATCGTCGTAGTCGACGCCGCCGCCGAAGCCACCGATGTTGAGCTTGAACTTCGAGTCCTCGCCGCGCGCCTCGTCGGCCCAGAGGATCTCGCCGGTGGTGGTGTCGATGATGTGGGCGTTCGCCGCCGCGGTGAAGGTCTTCTTGCCACCGGAGAAGCCCGGCAGGCCGCCGACGGACGGGGCGCTCGCCGAGGTGCCCTGCGCGCCGTACTCGGTCACCGCGCCGGTGAGGAAGTACTGCACGCCGAGGAGCTTGCCGGCCTTGATGGCGGTCTTGGGATCGACGTCACCAGCCAGCGACATGTTCTTCTCCTGCAGCAGCGCCGCGAGCTGCTCGCGATCGATGACGCGGAACTTGCCGCTCTTGACGAGCTCGGTGACGAAGACATCCTGCATCGCCGCCGCGCCGCCGTTGTACCACCACTGCCCGTCTGCCTTGTTCTTGAACTCGAGCACCGCAATGCGGGGCTTCGTGCTGTCCGCTGCCTGCACCGGCAGAGGCGCTACCGCGAGCAGCAGAGCCAGACCCAACGTCCATCCGATGATGCGCTTCATGGTGTGACCTCCAGAGGGTTGATAAGGGATTCTAATGTTCTATTACGGCAATCCTCAACGCGGGGTGCCATGGACCGCCGGAAAGCCCCGGAAGGGGGCCGGCCGGCGGACGCTCCCTAGCCTTGCCGGGCCGCGTATTCCTGCGCATCGACGACGCAGATCGCAGCCATGTTGACGATGTCGGACACCTCGACGCCTCTCTGCAAGACGTGGACCGGCCTCGCCATCCCGAGCAGGATGGGGCCGATCGCCTCGGCTCCCGCCAGGCGCCAGATCAGCTTGTAGGCGGTATTGGCCGAGTTGAGCTCCGGGAAGATCAGGACGTTGGCCGGCCCGCCGAGCCGCGCCCAGGGGTAGCTTTCCTGGAGGATCGAGGCCATGACCGCTGTGTCGGCCTGCATCTCGCCGTCGATCGCCAGCTCAGGCGCCCGCTCCCGGGCGATCTCGACCGCCCGACGGGCCTTCCGGGCGGAAGGATGGGGATTCGACCCGAAGTTCGAGAAGGACAGCATCGCCACCCGCGGCTCGACGTCGAAGCGCCGGGCGAACTCGGCGGTCAGGAGGGCGATCTCCGCCAGGGTTTCGGCGTCGGGGTCGATGTTGACCGTAGTGTCGGCGAAGAAGAAGAGCCGGTCCTTGAGGATCAGGATGTAGGCGCCCGCTACGCGATGGACCCCCGGGCGGGTGTGGATCACCTGCAAAGCCGGCCGGATGGTGTCGGCATATTCGTAGGTGAGACCCGAGATGAGGCCGTCGGCGTCGCCTTCGGCGACCATCATGCTGCCGAAGTAGTTGCGCGACCGCATGCGCTTGAAGCCGTCCTCGAGCGTCACGCCCTCGCGTCGCCGCAGCTCGTGGAAGCGATTTGCGTAGCGCTCGTACTGCGGCGCGCTCTCGTTGTGGACGATCGTGATCCGGTCTTCGGGAAGGCCGAGCTCCGCGAGCTTCCCGACGATGCGCTCGCGCCGAGCGAGCAGAATCGGATGGGCGATGCCCTGATCGACCAGGATCTTCGCGGCGCGCAGGATCTTGTCCTCTTCGCCTTCGGGGAAGACGATCCGTTTCGGGTCGTCCTTCGCCCGATCGATGACCACGCGCATGAGCTCGAGGCGCCGCGAGACCAGGTGCTCGAGCCGGTGCTGATACTCCTCGACATCTCCCACCGAGACGCGGGCGACGCCGCTCTCCTCGGCCGCCTTCGCCACCGCCGGCGCCACGGTCAGCAGAACCCGGTAGTCGAACGGTTTGGGAATGAGATAGTCGCGCCCGAACTTGAGGGACTTGAGGTTGTACGCCTTGAGCACCGAGTCCGGCACGTCCTCGCGCGCCAGCGCGGCGAGCGAGCGCGTCGCCGCGAGCTTCATGGCGTCGTTGATGTCGGAGGCGCGGGTATCGAGCGCCCCGCGGAAGAGAAAGGGAAATCCCAGGACGTTGTTGACCTGGTTGGGATAGTCGCTGCGGCCGGTGGCGACGATGGCATCCGGGCGCGCCGCCAGGGCTTCGTCGTAGCCGATCTCCGGCGTTGGATTGGCCATGGCGAAGATGATCGGGTTCGGTGCCATGCCGAGGAGCATTTCCGGCGTCACGGCGCCGGCAACCGAGAGACCGACCAGAACGTCGGCGCCAGCGAGAGCGTCGGTCAGGGTCCGGGCCACGGTGTCGGCGGCGAACTCCAGCTTCTGGGCGTCGGTGTCGCCCGGTCGGCCCTTGTAGATCACCCCCTTGCGGTCGCAGAGGACGATGTTCGGCTTGCGGACACCGAGCTGGAGATAGAGACGCAGACATCCGAAGGCGGCGGCGCCGGCGCCGGAGAGCACCAGCTTCACGTCTTCGAGCCGCTTGCCGGCCACCTCGACGGCGTTGACGAGCGCCGCGCCCGAGATGATCGCGGTGCCGTGCTGGTCGTCGTGGAAGACCGGGATATTCATCTCGGCCTTGAGCCGGCGCTCGATCTCGAAACACTCGGGCGCCTTGATGTCCTCCAGGTTGATGCCGCCGAACGTCGGTTCGAGGAGCTTCACGGCCTGGATGAAGGCCTCCGGGTCCTCGGTGGCGACCTCGATGTCGAAGACGTCGATGCCGGCGAAGCGTTTGAACAGTACGCCCTTCCCCTCCATGACCGGCTTTCCCGCCAGAGCACCGATGTTGCCCAGCCCGAGCACGGCGGTGCCGTTGGAGATGACCGCCACCAGGTTTCCCTTGGCGGTGTACTCATAGGCGAGCAGTGGGTCCTTGGCGATCTCGAGGCAGGGTTCGGCGACTCCGGGAGTGTAGGCGAGCGAGAGATCGCGCTGCGTGGCCGTGGGTTTCGACGGCACGACCTCGATCTTTCCTTTGGGCGAGCGGGAGTGATATTCGAGCGCTTCGTCGCGCGTGATCTTGTTCATGATGGTGGGCAGCTTATCGCTCCGCAGCGGACAGCTCCGGCGAGGGCGGCCCCCGGAGGCCTGTTTTCGACGCTTCCCCCGGCCCGGCGGAGCTCCTGGGTGCGGAGCTTCGGGAGGCAGAGCTCTGCGGCGCAGAACTTCGAAGCGCGAAGCTTCGCGGTAAGGTGCGAGGCAGGAAGGAAATGAAGCGATGATCGTGCGCCGAACCCCGCAGGCCATCCGGCACGTGACGCAGGCCGACCACGCCCGGTTCGCCTCCGATCTGTTGCGCCTCGTGCGCCTTCCGGAGCTCGTCGACCGGCCACGGCGGGAGCTTCTGCTGCGCGCCGTGAGCGAGCACGACAACGGCTGGTGGGAGGTCGATGCCGCTCCGCGTCTCGCTCCGGGAGGAGCCGGTGCGCTCGACTTCCGCGCCTTCCCGGCGGCCCTGCGGCAGGAGATCTGGCTGCGCGGCATCGAACGCTTTGCCGGCGAGAGCCCCTACGTCGCCGCGCTCCTCGCGGCGCACGTCCTGCGTCTTTCGGAGCGCGTCCGGTCGGAGCCTTCCTGGGGCGACTTTCGCGCCGAAGTCTCGGTCCGCCACGAAGAGCTCCTGGAGGCAGCGGACGAAAGCCCCGAGACGCTTGCCGAAGACGATCGCTGGCTGGCCTTCGCCGACAGTCTGTCGCTCGCGATCTGTGCCGGGGAGACCGGGCTGTTCGATCTCCCGGGCTGGCAGCTCACGCTGCGCGGACCCGAGGATTTGGAGGCCGTGCTGCTGCCGTTTCCGTTCGCCGGAACGACCGTTTTCGAGCTTTCCTGCCGCGCGCTCGAGCCCACGAACCTACGTTCTGACAGCGCTCTCGGCGTGGCGCTCGCTTCCTCGCCCTGGCTGCGGCTGAAGGTGCGCTTCTCGCCTTCCTGAACCGCGCTCGTCCGGCGCTCAGGTTTCGGAAGAGCTGGCGAACGACTCCAGCAGACCGCATCGGGTGCAGCGCCAGCTCTGGATGGGCAGCTTGCGCCGCCCGCGCATCTTCAGGATTCGCAGAATCCAGTACTCGGGAGCGCCTTCGGCCCAGTGACCGACGCGTGCCGAGTTGTGGGTACAGTCCATGAGGAAGCCCTCTTTCTGAGGGCCGCCGCACTTGCCGCACCGCCTGTCGCTCATGGCTTCTCGTCCTTTTCGTCCTGCAGTTGTGTCGGAATCGTCGTTGGATGCTGCGAGAGATCTTTCGGTGGATCTTTCGGCGCCGCATCGGCGGCGGCCGGCGACGCAAGTGCCGCAGCGCTGCGCCGATCCCGCCCCGCCTCACGCAGCGCCCGGCGCAGCAGATACTCGATCTGCGCATTCAGGCTCCGCATCTCGTCCGCGGCCCAGTGTTCGAGGCTGGCGTGGAGCTCGCGGTCGAGGCGAAGCAGGAACGGCTTGCGATCGGCCAGAGCGCCCCCGTCAGCCGTTGTAGAGCGTGCCGGTGTTGACGACCGGCGAAACGGCGCGCTCGCTGCAGAGGACGACCAGCAGGTTCGACACCATGGCGGCCTTGCGCTCCTCGTCGAGGTTCACGATGCCCTTCTGGGAGAGGCGCTCGAGCGCCATTTCCACCATGCCCACGGCGCCCTCGACGATCTTCTGGCGGGCGGCGATGATCGCCGTCGCCTGCTGGCGCTGCAACATCGCCTGGGCGATCTCCGGGGCATAGGCGAGGTGCGTGATGCGGGCCTCCTGCACGTCGACGCCGGCCTGCACCAGCCGGTCGTGGATCTCGCGCCGCAACTGGTCGGCCACTTCAATCGTGTTGCAGCGCAGCGACTTGTCGTTTTCGAGATGCGAGTCGTAGGTGTACTGCGTGGCCAGGTTGCGCAGCGCCGACTCCGACTGCACGTGGACGAAGTCCTCGTAGTTGTCGACCAGGAAGACCGCGTCGAAGGTGTCGATGACGCGCCAGACGACAACTGCCGCAATTTCGACCGGGTTGCCGTCGGCGTCGTTCACCTTGAGGTGCGCGGTTTCGAAGTTGCGCACCCGGAGCGAGATCGCCCGCTTGGTCATGAACGGGTTCGCCCAGCGCAGGCCGCCGCGACGTTCGCTGCCGCGATAGGCGCCGAACAGGGTCAGCACCCTTCCCTGATTCGGTTCGACCATGAACAGACCGAGGAGCAGAAGGAGCACGAGCACCGAGCCTGCCAAGCCCGCCACGATGCGCACGGGATCGGCGCCCTGCGCTCCCAGAATCACCGTCGCCACGCTGCCACCCAAAGCCGCCAGCAGCAGCAGAAGCATCATCATGCCGTTCAACGTCGTCGCTTGCCGTTCTTTCATTTAGCCCTCCTAGGCTTTCAGGATGATATCACCTTGAAATCGCATGTCAAGACCTCTCCCTCCCCGGCGAACCGGGTCAGAAAAGGGCGAGTCGTGACGAGAAGAGGGAGGGGAGAGGGAGGGGTATTACAGCGCCGGGCGGAGATCGTCGAAGACGATACCCAGGTTCTGCGCGCCGTTGTTCCGGCAGAGATCCATGAACTCGACGACCTTGTCGTACGTCAGTTCACCGTCTGCGGCGAAGAAGGCGAGCTTGCTTTCGCGGCCGGTCATCGCCGTCTTCAGGCGTTCGGCGAAGCGGACGCGGGGAATCTCTTCCTTGTTGATGAAGGTCTTGCCGTCGGCGTCCATGCGGATGATCACCTGCTCGTTGTTGATCGGCGGCGGGGTCGCGGAAGTGACCTTCGGTGGCGTGTCGACCTCGTAACCCACCTGCCGCATCGGCTGGATCACCATGAAAATGATGAGCAGCACCAGCACCACGTCGACCAGCGGCGTGACGTTGATGTCGCTCTTGATACCTCCACCGCCACCTACGCTCATGCTCATCGAATCGTCCTCCGGTCCGCTCTGCTAGCTGCCTGCCGCTGCCGTCTCACGCTTGTCCGTCACCAGCCCGACCCCGCCGAACCCGGCGTCGTTGACGATCTCCATGATCTTACGCACTTCCTTGTACTTCAACGACTTATCCGCCTTGATCACCAGCGTTTTCTCGGGCGACTGCTCGTGGAGCGTCTTGAAATAGCCGACCAGCTGCTGGTCGGGAATCCAGACCGAATCGACGACGACTTCGGCGCGCGCCGTCATCGAGATCGTCTTCTGCTTGGCCCCCTCCGGCATCTTGGGAGGCTGGCTCGTCTGCGGCAGAGTTAGGTCGGCGCCCTGCGTCAGCAGTGGCGTGACCACCATGAAGATGATCAGCATCACCAGGCAAACATCCACCAGCGGAGTGACGTTGATGTCGGACTTGACTTCGCTGTCGCCTGCTCCGGGTATGTTAAACGCGGACCCCAACGGCATTGCTTCCTCCGTGCTTCTTGATGAAGAAGTCGACGAGTTCGGACGAGGAGTTCGACATCTCGACGCTGAAGCGCTCCAGCATCTGGGTGAAGACGTTGAAAATCCAGGCTGCGGGAATGGCGACGAAGAGCCCGAGAGCCGTGGTCACCAGCGCTTCGGCGATACCGCCTGAGACCGCCGCGATGCCGCCGGCGCCCGTGGACATGCCGCGGAAGGCGTTGATGATGCCGACGACGGTGCCGAAGGGGCCGATGAACGGCGCCGTGGTGGAAATCGTCGCCAGCGAGCCGATACCCTTCTTGAAGTCGGAGTAGGTGATGAGCGTCTCACGCTCGATCGCCCGCCGGCCGGCCTCGACAAGATCCTGGCCCGAGAGGCCCGAAGAGCGGCTGGTGTCGAGCTGAAACTCGATCAGGCCGGCCCGTGTGACCCGCGCCAGGTGGCTCGCCGGAAACTTCTTCGCCACGTCGACCGCCTGCTGGATGTTGTCCTTGGCCAGCGCCGCCGTCGCCTGCTTGGCGAACTCGAGCGACTGAGCCTTGGCCTTCTTGTAGAACAGCCAGCGCTCCAGGGCCACATAGAGCGAGTAGACGGAAAGGAAGCCGAGGATGATCACCACACCCTTGGCGATCCACGTCATTTGCTCCCACAGATGCATCGGGCTAAAATCCATAGCTCCTCTCCTCTTCCCTTTTTGAGTTCGGTTTTATTGCAGTCGGAAGTTGACCGTCAGTGAGTAGTAGACGCTCACGGGCCGCCCATTCAACGTCGCCGGCTGGAAGCGCCAGCTCTTGACAGCATCCACCGCCGACTGGTCCAGGCCCATGGGCAGGCCCTTCAGCACGCGGACGTTGGTCACCCTGCCCTCTTTGTCGATGACCGCCTCGACGATCACAACGCCTTGGATACGCGCCTTGCGCGCCAGTTCCGTGTAGGCCGGCTGAGCTCCACCGAGCCGGACCGGCTTGCTGATCTCGCCACCGACGCGGAGAATTTCGTCGCCGGTGCTCTCCACTACGCCGCCGACCTGACCGCCAGCGACGCCACCCTCGACTCCGCCTTCGACGCCTTCGCCGGCGCCAGCGTCAGAAGCGACTTCCGTGCTCGGCTCCGGAACTACCTCCGGAATGGCCACTGGCTGAACAATCTCCGGTACTACCTGCGGCGCAACCTCGACCGGCTTGGGGGCGGCCGGCTTCGCTGCGGGCGGCGGAGGGGGCGGCGGAGGCGGAGGCGGCGGGGCCGAAGCCTGGAAGAACGACACCTGGATCGGCGGCTCGTCGACCGGATCGATGTTCCAGTACTGCACGGCGAGCACGGTTCCGATGATCAGTACATGCATCAGCAGCGCCATCTGGATGATCAGCGCGCGATTTTTCGGCGCCTTCCGCTTTTGCGACTCGATCAGGGCAGATTCGAACATGGGCTCTCCCGTCGCCTCAGGAAGCGGCGGCTGCGGTTGCCTTGCGTTTGGCGACGATCGCTTTGGCCTTGTCCTGGTAGATCGTAGCTTCGACGATCAACTCCTGCTGCTTGACCGGATCGGTCTCGAGCTTCGCCTTCTCGCGCAGGATCAGATTCAGATAGACCAGGGAGTCGAACGAGTCCGGGGTCATGGCCACCGACTTGCGCAGGAACTCGATTCCGGTATCGACAATCGGCATGCGCTGCTCGGGCGTGAGCATCGGGTCGTGATACGCCTTGTCCCAGGCGGCGACGCCCACCGTGTAATAGGAGACGCCCTCCGCCCGCGCGCCGAGACTCCGCACGTAGGCGATCGCGTCGTCAAGCTTGCCGGCCCGGATGAGCACGGTCACGATCGCCTGGTTGTTTTCCTTGTCGCCCGGGTTCTTGGCCGAACGCGCGCGGAGCCTCTTCAGCGCATCGTCGTAGCGCTCCGAGCTCATCAGGATCGTCAGGATGTAGTCCTGCACCTTGGCGTCCTCTGGATAGGCGGCGCTGAACTGTTCGAAAGCCAGCAGGGCCTCTTCCGCATAAGCGAGATTCTGTTTCGTGGTGTCACCCGGGCGGTAGATCGCCATCGCCGCGAGGCCGACCGAGCGCCAGACCTGCTTGGCTCCCGGGTCGAGGCCCAGACCCTTCTTGTAGTACTGGATCGCGTCGCGGTAGTTCTCGCTCTTGTACGAGGCGTTGCCCTGCTTGAACTCCACGCGCGCCTGTACCTTGCCGCAACCGCCGAGGACGGTGCACAGCGCGAGGGGAAGCAGGAAAGCTCTCAGCCGGTCGGTTGCCATTTGGATGTTCGTCCCGATGCGCGATGGTTGCCGGTGTGTAACGTGCGCGCATTCTGCTGCAAGGGCGTCCCGGTCCGCAAGGGGCGGCACGGCAAAACTCCCGCGTATGATGAATTCGTGACGAGCCCACTCCACCGACTCCTGCCGCCACCGGCCGCTTTGCTGACGGTTTCCGCATTTGTCGTCGCTCTCTCCGGAGTCGGCGCGGCGGCGCAGTCCCCCGGCACGGTCAGCGCCGAGGCCCCGACGGCGTTACGGATCTCCGGCCCGGCCTTCGGCGTCGAGCTCGAAGTCGAAGTCCTCGACCTGCCCAGACCGGCCGGCGAAAAAGCTCTCAATGCAGCCTGGGATGCCGTCGTCGGAGCGGAACGCGAGCTTGGAACTCTCATCGCTGCCGCTCGCACCGGTCGAGCTGCGCTCTCCCCCGACCTCGTCGACCTGATGGCGCGCGCCAGCGCTTTCTGCACCTGGAGCGACGGCGCTTCCGGCCCCACCGGCGGGGCGGTTTACCGCCTCTGGGACGAAGGCTCCCGCAGTGGCGCCCTGCCGACGCCCGACCGCCTGGAAGAGGCGGCGACGACCACGAAGTGCTCCCGCCTGACGCTCGACTCCGAAATCCGCAGCCTCGAGCTGGCGGCTGGCAGCGAGCTCGATCTGCGCGGCTTCGCCCGCGGCTGGGCGGTGGATCTGGCGGTCCGGGCTGTGGTCGCAGCCGGGGCCAGAAATCTTCGCGTCGCCCTCGGTCCGGTGACGCGCGGCCTCGGCCCCGGACCGGGAGGAAAGGGCTGGCCGGTCTTTCTCCCCACCCTCTCGACCTCGGGAAGTCCGGGCAGCCGGGTGCTCCTTCTGGATCAGGCGATCGCCGTCGCCGATCCCGGAACCACCGCTTTCGAGGTCGCGGGCGAGCGCATCCTGCCCGCCTTCGACTTGCGCAGTGGCCGGCCGGCGACCGGCGTCTCGAGCGTGGCCGCGGTCACCACCCTGGCGGCCGACGCCGAGCCCCTGGCGCTGGCGATGAGCGTGCTCGGAGCCAACGGCGGTCAGCTGCGCCTCGGGTCCTTGCGCCCGAAGCCGTCGGTGCTCTGGCTGCTGGGCAGCGGCGCGACCGCCGTCGTCGCCTCTTCGAACTGGTCGGCGGTGCGCAAGCCGTGACCGCGCCTTGCGTCGTCCTCGTCCGCCCGCAGCAGGAGGGCAACATCGGCGCCGTCGCCCGCGCGATGGCCAACATGGGACTCGAGGACCTGCGGCTCGTCGAGCCCGCGCCCCATCTCGGCGACACCGCATTCGCCTTCGCGATGCATGCCCATTCGATCCTCCTCGCAGCGACACGCCACGCCGACCTGGGCGCGGCGCTCGCCGATTGCACTTACGTCGTCGCCACCGCCTCGATGCGGAACCGGCTCTGGCCGCATTCGATTGTCGCCCCCCGGGAGCTCGCGGGCCATCTCGCCGAGAACGCCCCCGGGGCGCGCGTGGCGCTCGTCTTCGGCGCCGAGGTCTCCGGCCTGACGAGTGAGGAGTTGGCCCGCGCCAATGTGCTGGTGAGCATTCCGGCGGCGCCGGCCAATCCCACCCTGAACCTGGCGCAGGCGGTTCTGCTCGTCGCCTACGAGCTCTACGTAGCGCGCGGCGCGCCCGGCGCGATCGCGCTCGAGCCGGTCCCGCGCGCAACGGTGTTCCAGACCGATCACCTCTTCAAGCGTCTGGAGGAGTTGCTCTGGGAGGTCGGCTTCGCCCGCGATACGACCATTCGGCAGGTCGCACGCGATCTGCGTCAATTGCTCGCCCGGGCCGGCCTGTCGGAACGCGAAGCGGCGCTGCTCTCGGGACTCCTGCGGCGCACCCGCAACGCTCTCAGCCGGGCCGTCAAACCTCCGCCCGACTGATCCGGACGAGCCGACCCAGAGGACCCCGGATGATAGAGTCCAGTCCGTGCAGATCTCGCCTTCCGGGCTCAAATCAGCGGTCGCTCAGAGCCTCGCCCGGGCTCCCATCATCGCCGTCGTCCGCCATGCCGACCGCGCCGTCGCCGCCGCCCAGGCGCGCGCGTTCATGCAGCACGGGCTGGAGATGATCGAGGTCACCTTCACCGTCCCGGGAGCCACCGATCTGGTCCGCGAACTGCTCGATCTGCGCCCGGCGGACTCGCCCATCCGCGTCGGCATGGGGACGGTCACGACCGCCGCCCGGGCGCACGAGGCCGTCGCCGCGGGCAGCGAATTCATCGTCACGCCGAACGTCAGCGCCGCCGTCGCAGGCATCGCTCACGAGCACGGCACCTACCTCTGCATGGGTGGGCTCACCCCGACCGAGCTGGTCGCCGCCCACGAGCTCGGCGCCGACCTGCTCAAGGTCTATCCGCTGCCTCCCGTGGGCGGACCCGCCTACCTCTCGGTGGTGCGCCAGCCGCTCGGCGATCTGGCGCCGATGCTCGCGGGCGGCGGCTTCGGAATCGACGACATCCCCGCCTATCGGGCTGCGGGAGCTGTGGCTTTCGGCATCGGCGCCCCGCTGTTTTCGACCGACGACGCAGTCACTTCGCGCAACATCCATCGCGCGCTCTCGCTGGCACGCGGTGGGCAATGAAAACCGATAGATCAAGGACGGCCCAGTCATGAGTGACGCGCGCGAAACGCGCTCGACGCAGATCAGTTTCGACGCTACCCCCGAGATCTTCGCCACCGACTCGGCGGGGGCGTTCGCCTTCCCGATGACCGTCCTCGCGCAGAAGATGATCGACACGGCACCTTTCGACGAGGTCCGCTTCGTTTTCTCCGTCTGGCACCCTTCGGGACAAAAAGTCATCGACCTCGATCGCGCCTATCTCGAGCTCCAGGCCTCGTTCGACCCCGAGGACGAGCACTGGATCAAGCTCGCCGAGATCGAACCGGTGGTTGCACCCTACGGCGCCGGCGACACCTTCGACGGCTGGATCGTCCTGCCGGTCATGGCCGGCAGGAGCGCATACGCCCTGGTCGGCAACGGCTTCGAGCCGCGCTCCCGGCTGCAGATCCGGGCCATCGCCTATCTGGTCGCCTGACCCGCTGCCCGCCATCCACCCGCCCATGCGACATCTCGAGCTGCTCTCCCGCCTGGCGCAGTCGAATCCCTCCAAGATCGTCCTGCTCGTGCTCGACGGAGTCGGCGACCTCGCGACCTCCGCCCAGCCGCTCACCGCGCTCCAGAAAGCGCGCACTCCGAACTTCGACGCCCTCGCGGCGCGCTCGTCGCTCGGGCGGATCGTCCCGGTCGCGACCGGCATCACTCCCGGAAGCGGGCCCGGACATCTCGCGCTCTTCGGCTACGACCCACGCGAGCCGCGGTTCGACATCGGACGCGGCATCCTCGAGGCGCTCGGACTCGGGCTGGACCTGCGCCCGGGCGACGTCGCGGCGCGCGGCAACTTCGCGACCGCGGGGCCGACGGGCGAGCTCACCGATCGTCGCGCCGGCCGGATCCCGACCGCCGAATGCGTGCGCATCTGCGCGCGGCTGAACGAAGCGCTCGCCGGGATCGAATCGGCGCAGGTCCGCGTCGTGCCGGGCGAAGCGCACCGCTTCGTGCTGCTCCTGTCTGGCGAAGGACTCGATGCGGCGCTCGACGACACCGATCCGCAGCAGCTCGGCGTCGCGCCGCTCGCAGCTCGCGAGACCGCACCTGCCGGAGCCAGGGCGGCCGCTCTGGTTCGTCAGGCCGTGGCGCTCATGGAGGCCGCGATCGCCGACGAGCCCAAGGCCAACCGGGTGCTGCTGCGCGGTTTCTCACAACTGCCGCACCTGCCACAGATGCCGGAGCTCTACAAGATGCGCTGCGGTGCCTTCGCCGGCTATCCGCTCTATCGCGGCGTCGCCTCGGCGTGCGGCATGGAGGTCGTCGCCTGCGGCAAGCGGATCGGAGAGATTCTCGACCAGGTCGCGGAGCGCTGGCAGGACTTCGACTTCTTCTTCCTGCACGTCAAGCAGACCGACCAGGCCGGAGAGGACGGCAACCTCGAAGCCAAGGCGGCGGCGATCGAAGAGGTGGATGCCTGTCTGCCACGCCTCCTCGCGCTTGCGCCCGATGTCGTCGCGGTCACCGGCGACCATTCGACGCCGGCGCCGATGGCGGCGCACAGTTTTCATCCCGTACCGCTGCTCGTGGCGTCGGAGCTGGCGTTCGTCGACGAGACGACCGCCTTCGACGAACAGCAGGCGATCCGCGGCCACCTGGGAACGTTCCCGGCGCGCGAGCTCCTCGGCCTCCTGCTGGCACACGCCGGCAGGCTGGAGAAGTTCGGCGCTTGAGGGCCGCGCCGGTGCTCACACGTTGAGTCCGCTCAAGATCGAAGAGTCGATTCATGTCGCGGCGGCGCCGGAGATCGTCTGGCGGTTCCTCGCCGATCCGCGCAGTTGGCAACACTGGTGGCCGGGCTGCCGGTCCGCCGAGACGCGGGACAGGAAGACGCTGCACGACGGCTCCGAGCTCGATCTGGCGCTTCACCTGGGCTGGCTGACGGTGAAGTTCGCCGCCCGCATCGAGGCCTTGACGACAAACCGCTCCCTGCTCTGGGTCAGCCGCGGAAGCGGGGTCATCGGGAGGCACGCCTTCTATCTAGACGCCCGGCCCAACGGCACGTTCGTCCGACAGCAGGAGAACTTCTCGGGTGGGGGGCTGCTCTTCTTCCGCCTGGCGCGCCTGGACACCGCCAGCAAGCGGATGTTCCAGCAGAATCTGAGGGGTCTGAAAAAGATCGCCGAGCGCTCGGGCTAGCCCGACCTGGAACGGCCCGGAGAGCGGCCGGCAGGCGGTCAGCGGAAGCCGCGCCGCAGTTCGCGCGCGAACAGCTTCCAGGTCGCTTCGTCGAACAGGCAGACGATGACGCGCTGGAGTTTGGTCCCGCCCTGCAGATAGCGATGGACTTCGGTGAGCAGGATCCGCGCGCAACGCTCGATCGGGAAACCGAAATTGCCGGTCGAGATCGCTGGAATGGCGACCGACTTCAGGCCGTGGCGGTCAGCAAGCGCGAGCGAGGAGCGGACGGCGGCCGAGAGTTTGCGGTCCTCGTCGCCCTCGCCCATCTTCGGACCGACGGCATGAATGACATGCCGGAACTTCATCTTGCCGGCGCCGGTGATGACCGCCGTTCCGACTCCGGTCGAACCGATTCGACGGCACTCTTCCTGGACCGAAGGCCCGCCGCGCCGCTTGATCGTGCCGGCCACGCCGCCGCCCAGCACGAGATCCTCGTTGGCGGCGTTGACGATCGCTTCCACGTCGAGATCGGTAATATCCCCCTCCACCAGCTCGAGGGTGGTGTTGTTCATCGTAATGACGATGCGGTTGTCCGCCTTGGTTTCCGCCATGATTCGATGCCCGTGTCGCTCGGTTTAACGCCGCCCAACTCAGGTGGCGTCAGGAGCCACTGAGCATATCAAGTCTGCGCCGATCGCGCCTCACACCGCCCTGGACCCCGGCGTGAGGCCCCCCGATCACCCCTTGCTGACACCCTGCAGTTGCCGGCCGAAGCCCTGAGAGAACCGGCAGCGGGGTACCCACTCCAGTAGACTCGCCTCCCATGTTCAGGGCCATCAAGCGTCAGCTCACCGTCTCCCTCAAAGCCGAAATCGCCCGCCAGTTCGGCATCGAACACGACCCCGTCGCCGAGATTCCGCCGCGCCGGGCGCTCGGCGACCTCGCCTTTCCGACCCCACTCCATCTCGCCAAGTCGTTGAAACGGAAGCCCCGCGAAATCGCCGACGCGCTGGCCGCCGAGTGGCGCCTGCCGGCCGGAGTGCGTGAGCTCCGGGTCGAAGGCGCGGGCTACCTGAACCTGTTCCTGGACCGCTCGGCCTTCGCCGCCGGTCTGCTCGCCGGTCCGGTCTTCAGCCTCCCGTCTCCCGACGCGCCCGAAGCCGCCAAGGTGATCGTCGAGCACACCAACATCAATCCGAACAAGGCGGCGCACATCGGCCATCTGCGCAACGCCGTCCTGGGAGACCTGCTCGTCCGCGGCTTGCGCGCTCAGGGGGTCCCGGTCGAGGTGCAGAACTACATCGACGACACCGGCGTGCAGGTGGCCGACGTCGTCGTCGGCTTCGTCGACCTCGAGCACCTCTCGGTGGCCGAAGTCGCGGCGATCCGCGAGCCGTTCGACTTTCGCTGCTGGGACGTCTACGCCAAGGTCGGCAAGTGGTACGAGGAGGATCCCGAGCGCCAGAAGTTGCGCCGTGAAACCCTGCACGGCCTCGAGTCGGGGGTCGGCGAGCGCGCCGAGATGGGACGGCTGGTGGCGCGCCGGATCGTCGTGCGTCACCTCGCGACCATGGCCCGGCTGGGAATCGGCTACGACCTGCTCACCCACGAGAGCGACATCCTCGGCCTCGACTTCTTCAGCGTCGCTTTCGAGCTCCTCAAGGCGACCGGCGCCGTCATTCTCGAAGCCGAGGGCAAGAATGCCGGCTGCTGGGTGATGCCGCTCGAAGGCACGCCCGAGTTCGCCGGCCTTGAAGACCCCGACAAGGTGATCGTGCGCTCCGACGGCACGGTGACCTACGTCGGCAAAGACATCGCCTACCAGCTCTGGAAGTTCGGCTTGCTGGGCAAGGACTTCGCCTACCGCTACTGGCGCGAAGCGGAGCTCTGGGTGACCGCTCGCGAGGGAGCTGAGGACCATCCTGCCTTCGGCCGCGCCGAAAGCGTCATCAATGTGATCGACGCCCGCCAGAGCTATCTCCAGAAGATCGTCCGCGCTGGACTCTCCAGCCTCGGGCACCACCGGGCCGCGGAGCGTTCGGTGCACTTCGCCTACGAGATGGTCACCCTGTCGCCGGCGACCGCCAAGGCCCTGGGCTACCTCTCCGAGGAGGGGGCCGAGGGGCGCACCATGGAGATGTCCGGGCGCAAGGGCATCGGCGTCAAAGCCGACGACCTCCTCGACCGTCTGGAAGAGAAGGCGCGGGAAGAGATCGCGAGCCGCAACCGCGAGCTCGGCCACGAGGAGTTGCACCGGCTGGCGCGGGAGATCGCCGTCGCCGCGGTGCGCTTTTTCATGGTGAAGACCGGCACCACCCGGGTGATCGCCTTCGACCTCGACGAGGCGCTCAACTTCGAAGGCGAATCCGGACCGTACCTGCAGTATTCGCTGGTGCGGGCGCGCAACATCGAGCGCAAGCTCGCGGCGACCGCAACGAACGGAGCGACCGGAGCCACTGGAGCGAGCGACGCGGTCACGCCGGAGGCGGTCGCGGCGCTGCCGGCCGAACTCTGGAGCGACGACCTGTGGGATCTCGTGCACGCCTCTTCGCTGGTCGAGGAGAACGTCGAGCGCGCGACCTCCTCGCTCGAGCTTTCGCTCATCGCGCGCCAGGCGCTCGAGCTGGCGCAGCGCTTCAACACTGCCTACCACCATCATCCGGTCCTGCACGAGGAAGACGCCGCCCTGCGCATGCTCCGGCGCGGCGCCTTCCGCAACTTCGCCAAGGCGGCGGGGGCGCTCTGCGAGCTGCTGGGGATCCCCGAACCGGCGAAGATGTAGGCGGGCTTCAGGACTGCGGGCGGGAGGCCGGCTGGAGCACCGGCGCATCGCCTCGCGCTTCGCCCAGCAGGTGCCGCTCGCGCCGCAGGCGCTGCAGATGCAGCACGAACTCCATCTCGCGATCGTTGGCCTTCAGGGCGAGGCGGGTCTCGCGGATCAGCTCGATGCAGCCGAAAAACAGCACCAGCGTGCCGACGATCGCGAACGACGAGGGCAGGAAGGGCTGGATCGCGAGCAGCGAACCCAGACCGATCAGCACCGTCGTCGCGACGAACATGCCGAGCGCGACGTAGAAACCCGTCACGGCGCGCTGCACCAGACGGCTGCGCTCGGCACGGACCGCGAACTGGCGCTCGATCTCCCGGCGCTTCTCGTCGGCGAACGGTGCGTCGGGAGAATTTTCGATCTCCTCGAGCTCACGACCGAGCGCGCGCGCCCGATCGACGATGCGAGCCAGACGAGACGTCGTCGAGAAAACCAGGGTCCCGGCGGCCGAGATGAGGACTGCCGGAGTCACCATCGCCGCGAGGAGCGGCCCGGCGGCGGGAATCGGGAGATCCATGCCCGAGATCCTACGCGAGGCGCATCGCAGGCGTGCCGATCGGACTCGTCAGCCGCCGCTCTCGAGCTCGCGCAGCAACCAGGCGCGGGCAAACGCCCAGTCGCGCTTCACCGTGCGCTCCGAGACCGCCAGGCACTCGGCGATCTCCGCCACCTCGAGGCCGGCGAAGTAGCGCATCTCGACCACCTGCGCGAGCCGCGGGTGTTCGCCGGCGAGACGCTCCAGCGCGCGATCCAGGTCGAGCAGTTCCGCGGCCGAGTTCATCGACCCGAACGCCGGCCCGGTCAGGATGTAGCCCTCCGGATCGCGCTTCGCCGCGGCGCGGGCGCGGGCGCGATCGACCAGCACGCGGCGCATGCAGGTCGAGGCCAGACCGAAGAAGTGCGCGCGATCCCGCCAGTCGACCCGGGTCTGCGGCACGAGGCGAAGGAAGGCCTCGTGCACGAGGCCGGTCGCTTCGAGCGTCTGTCCGCGGCGCTCGCCGCGCAGATGCGCGCCGGCGATCTTCTTGAGCTCGGAGTAGACATGCTCGATGAGACGCTCGCGCGCCTCTTCGCCACCGCTTCGCCAGGCGAGCAGGAGTTGCGTCACGTCGCCCGGGGAGCCGGCGTCGTCTTTTGGATCTGGAGCCACGGCGGAAGTCTACCCCCGCCGGGAGGCGGCCTCGGCGGCCCGAAGGCGGCGGGATCTCTCACGGCACCGACTCCGACCAGCCGCCGGGATTCCCGCTCTCGAAGCCGTCGCTGAAAAGGGCGCCATAGAGGACGTAAACGGCGCCGGCATTGGTGCTGGGACTGCCGGGGACGATCGTCCCGTCGACATAGATCGCGCCGATCGCGAGATCGTCATGGCCGTTGCCATCGAAGTCGCCG
>JBDSRU010000212.1:0-5216 GCA_039929145.1 Thermoanaerobaculia bacterium | reverse complement strand
CGCGGAGGT
The DNA here is from genome assembly GCA_039929145.1 of Thermoanaerobaculia bacterium. Taxonomy (GTDB): domain Bacteria; phylum Acidobacteriota; class Thermoanaerobaculia; order Multivoradales; family JAGPDF01; genus JAGPDF01. The sequence continues at coordinate 5,207 of JBDSRU010000212.1, read as the reverse complement.
TGACGCGCGCCCGCGTCGGCAAGAGAAATTGCGTTTCGTTGCGTTGCGTTCCTGCGCAGTTCGCAGAGTGCAGCCTGCATGCCAACGCTCGACGACGTATCCAGCTGCCGTCTGCAAGTGCGACATTGCTTTCCATTCAGTCAATTCGGCCACACAATTCTGCAACCGACGCGTGCGCACGCGCTCTGCCTACCGCAAACGCCCTCCCAACAAGCGTTTGGTCGAGTCGCTCCGCATGGCACCGAGCTTGCTTTTAGCGCTCGCAAGTCCCGAAAGGGGCGAGATCGTTCGACGCACTTTCGCGCGGACGACGTAACCATGGGAGCTCACCACATGAAGACCCTCAATGAAGTCGAAATCGATTCCAATGCGGACCCGCTCAGCGGCGAGCACGGTTCTCATCCGGTCGGTACCGGAGTCGGCGCTGCGTCCGGCGCGGCTGCCGGTGCGGCTGTCGGTGCCGTCGTCGGCGGTCCCCTCGGTGCCATCGTAGGCGGAGCGATCGGTGCGGTCACCGGTGGCGCGGCCGGTCATGCTGTTGGCGAAGCCGTGAATCCCACCGTCGAGAGCGTCTACTGGGAAGGCCAGTACCGCTCGCAGCCGTACTTCGAGGCCGGCCGTCCGTACGGCGACTACGAGCCCGCGTATCGCTACGGTTGGGAGGCGCGCGGCGCACGTCCGGGAGCGCGCTGGGAAGAGGCCCAGAACGACCTCGCGGCCGGCTGGGAGAAGGCGAAGGGCAAGTCGACGCTGGCCTGGGACCAGGCGAGCGCCGCAACTCGTGACGCCTGGCATCGCATCGAGCGCCGCCTCCCCGGCGACGCCGACGGCGACGGCAGGTAAGAGACGGTCCCCGCCCCCTTCAGCGCTCGCTGGGCGCTGAAGGGGGCTGGCTCGGGCTCCGGCCCCTCGGAGCCTGCCTTCCCTTTCTGCGGGAGATATCATCCGGCCGCCAGGTCGAGATCCTGGCTGAACCCCGGAGCGAGGTAAACGTTGAAAGCAGCTCGGCGCGAGCGCCTCCTGAATCGTTACCTTCTGATCGGCATCACCGTGACGTTCGCGATCCTCGTCGCGAATACCCTGGTCTCGCGCGACGGACTCAACGACCAACGCGGAGTCGTGGATCTCGTGAACGACACCCAGGAGGTCCTTCGGGAACTCGACGGCGTGGCGTCGTCGCTCTATCAGGCCGAGGCGGACCAGCGCGCCCTCGTCCTCATGAACGATGAGACATACGACGAGCCGTACCGGGCTGCGAGCCGTGCGTTCCTCCAGCATATCGACCGGGTGGAGCTTCTCGTCGCCGACAATCCACCGCAGCTCGCGCGCACCAGGCGGCTCGCCGAGCTCGCGCAGAAGCGCCTCAAGCAGTTGGACGGCGTCATCGAGACGAGCCGCGAGTCCGGATTGATGGCGGCGCGCCAGACTTTGTTGCGCAACGGCAACAAGGAGACCACGGCGTCGATCCGCGAACTGGCCACTCTCATGGAGGCCGAAGAGAGCCGGCTGCTGGAAGAACGTCTGAATCTCACCCGGACGGCCTTCCGCCGTGCGCAGCGGCTCAATCTCTATGCCGGCACGCTCGGACTCCTGGCGCTCGCGAGCTTCGTCGTCCTGGTGGAACGCAACCTGCGCTCGCGGCAGCTGGAGAGCGAAGAGATCGCCCGGCATCGCGAAGTGCTGCGGGTCACGCTCGTCAGCATCGGGGACGCCGTCATCACCACCGACAGCGCGGCACGCGTCACTTTCCTCAATTCCGAAGCGGAGCGTCTCACCGCATGGACGACCGAGGCCGCCGCCGGCAAACCTCTCGATCGGATCTTCCGGATCCTGAACGCAACCACCCGCGAAACCGTGGAAAGTCCGGCTCTGCGCGCGCTTCGCGAGGGCAAAGTCGTCGCGATGGCGAGCGACACGATCCTCCTCGCTCAGGACGGCCGTGAGCTGCCGATCGACGACAGCGCTGCGCCGATCCGCGATGCCGACGGAGTGACCTCGGGCGTGGTCCTGGTCTTCCGCGACGTGACCGAAGAGCGCGCAGCGTCGGCGCAGCTCCGCAGCCTCGCTGCCGAGCTGGCCGAAGCCGACCAGCGCAAGAACGAATTTCTCGCCATTCTCGCGCACGAGATCCGCAATCCCCTGGCGGCCATCCGCACCAGCGTGACGCTGCTGCAGCGCGCCGGAGAGGATCCGCAAGCGGCGAAGACCGCCATGGGAGCGATCGACCGCCAGATGCGCCACCTGGTGCGTCTCGTCGAAGACCTCCTCGACGTCGCCCGGATCAGCCGCGGCAAGCTCGCGCTGCAGCGGGCGAGGATGGATCTGCGGCAAGCCCTCGAGCAGGCGATCGAAGCCAGCCGCCCGCTCTGCGACGAGGCCGAGCAAGCGCTCGAAGTGGAGATTCCGGATCACCCCATGCTCGTCGATGGCGACGGCGTGCGCATCGCCCAGGCGATCTCGAACCTCCTCAGCAACGCCTGCAAGTTCTCGTCGCGGGGCGGAAAGATCCGGCTATCGGTCGGCATCGAAGCGTCCCACGCCATCGTCAGGATCCGGGACACCGGCATCGGCATCGCAGCCGAGCATCTGCCGCGCCTCTTCGACATGTTCACCCAGGTCGAAAACGGGCTCGAGCGCACGCAGGGCGGGCTGGGGATCGGACTGAATCTCGTCAAGCAACTGGTGGAGATGCACGGCGGGCGCGTCGAGGCTCGCAGCGAGGGGGCTGGCAAGGGCAGCGAGTTCATCGTGCACTTCCCCTTGCTCGCGGCAACTGAGCCGGCCGTGGCCGCCTCCCTCTCGGTGCCGGGAGACGCTGCGCAGGTGGTGACGGCGAGCCAGAGCGCCGCAGACGGTCCGACCCGCCTGCGTATCCTGGTCGTCGATGACAATGTCGACTCTGCCGAGTCACTCGCCATGCTCCTGCGTCTCGAAGGACACCAGACCCTGATCGCTCACGACGGCCTCGAGGCGGTCGCGATTGCGTTGCGCGAGCTGCCCGAAGTCGTGCTGCTCGATATCGGACTTCCGGGACTCAACGGCTACGAAGCAGCGGCGCGCATTCGTGAGCAGTCGCAGGCACAACCCATGCGACTCATCGCTCTCACCGGGTGGGGGCAGGAGGCCGATCGACAGCGCTCGCGCGAGGCCGGCTTCGACCAGCATCTCGTGAAGCCGGTGGATGCCGACGCGCTGATCGCCTTGCTGGCCAGCCCGACACTTAACCCGAAAGCAACCTGATCGGCCTGCGTTTGTAGAAAAGCGCTTTGTCGGCGAGTCCGGGAGCGGCCTTCGCCCGCTTCGCTTCAGCTCTCGCCGCCCCCCGGCGCGCCGCCCGAACCGGCGAGAGGCAGCAGCTTGAGCGTCACAATCTGGCTGATGGCGCTCACGCCCCGCCGCGCATGGGTCATGTAACGCTCTCTCGCGCCTTCCGCGGCACCGTCGCCAGCCATCGCAACGCGCTCGAGCAGCTCGAGGTTCAGCGCGATGGTGTTGAGGGCGCCGTTGATCTCGTGCGCGACCGCCCGCAGCCCCTCTCGCGGGTTGGCGCTGGGAGCATCTTTCGCGTCGTCGTGAACCATGAGTGGAACCTCCGCAGCAGGCGGCGCGCTACACCTTCACACGGTGGATTTTTTCCTCGCGACTTTGCCCAAATCGAAGCGATGGTATCAGGCACCCAACCTCGGTCCGACCTGGCACCAGCCTTGCTTTTACCTGGCGAAGAAGAACGCGGGTGCCGCGCAACCAGGCACATTTCAAGGAGATCGAGATGAACCTCATCATATACCTCGTCGTCGGTGGAGTGATCGGTTGGATCGCCAGCATCATCATGCACACCGACTCGAAGCAGGGTCCGCTGCTCAATATCGTAGTTGGAATCGTCGGAGCGATTCTGGCGGGGCTGTTCGTGAGCCCGCTGCTCGGCAGCGCTACGATCAATCAGGGTGACTTCTCGCTCTCGGGCCTGATCGTTTCGCTGCTCGGCTCGATCCTGCTGCTGGGTATCGTAAACCTGGTTCGCCGCGGCACCGCCCGTTAGTTTTCGAACCGCTTCGTTACCCGGCGCCCGGGGTGCGAAATGCACCTCGGGCGCCGCGCTTTCCTCTCGAGGAGACCGATGTCCGTCGTTCACCTAGCTGGCGACACGCCCGACCCAGGAAGCCGCCGGGCTTCGTGGATTCTGCTCGGCGTGCTCACCGCGCTGGGGCTATATCTCTCGTGGCGCATTCTGCAGCCTTTCGCCACCGTCATTCTGTGGGCGGGAATTCTCGCCCTCCTCTTCAAGCCGCTGCAACGGCGACTGGTCGAGCGCACGAAGAAGCCTAACCTCGCGGCGACGATTACCCTCATCGTCGCGCTCTTCTCGGTCCTCATTCCTCTTGCCGGAGTCTCGCTGGCGGTCGCCAACGAGATCGGCACTCTGCTCGATGAGGCACCCGCGAAGTGGAACGCCTGGGTCGGAAACCCTGTTAACAAGGAGCGTCTCGACCGTCTCCAGCAGGACTTGAAGGCGCGCTTTCCGGTCGCCGGCGGGATCGACGGAGAGCGCATCAAGACCAACGTCGCGGCGCTCGGCGAGAAGCTCCTCAAGCTTTCGGTAGGTATCGCCGGCAACCTTCTGCAAGGCGTGGTGCGTTTCGTGATCATCGCCTTCAGCCTCTTCTTCCTGCTTCGCGACGGCGACAAATTCGAACTCGCCCTGCGGCAAGTGCTTCCGCTCAGCAGTCGCCAGAGCGACCATCTGATCTCCCACACGGCTGAAATCGTTCAGGCCTCCGTCGTCGGAGTGGTCGCGGTCGCGGGCATTCAGGGCGCGATCGGAGGGCTGACCTTCGCCCTCCTGGGGCTGCCGTCGCCAGTGCTCTGGGGCGTTGTCATGGCCTTTCTTGCCATGGTTCCGATGGTCGGCGCAGGCGTAATCTGGTTGCCGGCAGCGCTCTTTCTCCTCGCGACCGGGTCGCCGGGCAAGGCGCTCGCGCTGGTTCTCATCGGAACTCTCATCATCAGCACGATCGACAACTTCCTGCGTCCCCGCCTGGTGGGCGGGCGCACGGGCCTTCACGAGCTGGTGGTCTTCTTTGCCGTGCTGGGGGGCCTTGAGGTCTTCGGACTCGTCGGACTGCTGGTCGGGCCAGCGATTCTCGCCGTCGCCTGGATTCTGCTCGACCTCTTTCGCTCCAGCGATCCTGGATCGGCGGAAAAATCGA
>JBDSRU010000211.1:0-3402 GCA_039929145.1 Thermoanaerobaculia bacterium | reverse complement strand
TTCTCCTTCTGCTCGCCGACGAAGCCGAACTCTTCCTTCCAGCTGCGCACCATGTGCTGCGAGAACTGGATGCCGGGATGGCGCTCGGCGATCAGCTTGCCGAGCAGGTCGTCGATCGAGTCGCCGGCCCGCGTCAGGGTGCGCTGGTCTTCCTCTGTGGGGTAGTGACCCTTCATCACACAGAAGTCGGTCGTGCCGGCGCCGATGTCGACGATCAGGGTGTGGAGGAGCGCCTCGAGTCCGTAGGCGACCGCGAACGGCTCGGAGACGATGATCAGGCCGTCCACCATTCCCTTCATGACCTGGCGCAGCTGCTGCTTGTTGACTCGCAGGGTCTCGGCCGGCACTCCGACGACGGCGCGCACCTTGCGCTCCTTCTCTTCGCCGCCGTTGGCGCCTTCCGATGTCGCCAGCCCGATCAGGTGACCGAGGATCTCCTTGACCGCCGCGATGTCCTTCTCGGAGCCCTCTTTGATGAGCCCCTGCTCGAGCGGCCGATGGAGGTCGAGGAGGCTCCGGTTCTCGATCGCTTCGGCGCCGATAAGGACCGACTTCTTGACCACTTTCCGGGCCACCATGTCGACCGGCCAGCCGACGTAGCTGTCGACCACGAAGTGGCCGCCGTTCGAGGTGGAGATCGCACTCTGGGAGGTCCCAAGATCAATTCCGACGGATAGATATCTTTCTTTGGCGCTCATCGATTCCCCTATCTTCCGGCCAGTTGCTCGGTGGCCAGAGAGTATGCCCGAATTCCGTCGAAAAGCGCGCGCGCCAACCGGTCGCGATAGCCGGCCTGGGCGAGCAGACGCGCCTCCTCGGGACTCGAGAGCGAGGCGACCTCGGCCAGAATCGCCGGCATTTCGGTCTCGACGAGCACCAGGAAGGGCGCCGAGCGCACGCCACGGTCGCGGACTTCGTGGCTGACTTCGCGCACGGTCGAGACCAGACGCCGTTGTACCGCCGCCGCCAGGCGGCGGGACTCCTGCTGCCGCAGGTCGCTGTAGATGCCGTCGAGGAGCTGGCGCACGTCGGAGAGCGAATAGCCCGACTCGCGGTTCTCGGCGCTCGCCAGCTCGGTGATGAACGGGTCGTCCGAAGGTCCCAGGTAGTAGGTCTCGATGCCGCGGTTGGCGCGACCGTCCTTGAGCCAGTTGAGGTGGATCGAGACGAAGAGATCGGCGCGCGCCTGGTTGGCGAAGCGGACGCGGTCGCGCAGAAAAAGCTTGCTGTCGGCGTCGCGGGTCAGCGAGACCTCGAAGCCGGCGCTCATGAGCAGGAGCGCCAGCCGCTGTGCGATGTCGAGCGTCAGGATCTTCTCCGTCAGGCCGATCGGCGTGCGCGTGCCGTCATCGGTGCCGCCGTGGCCGGGGTCGAGGACGATCCGCCGCACTGCCACCGGAAACAGGCCGGCCGCGAGTCGGGTCGGCACGGCGTCGGCGCCGAAGTCGGGGAGCTCCGGACCGCCTGGCCCGACTTCCCCCGCGGCCACTCCCATCCGGCCGGGAGCGCTGGCGCCTCCGGACAGATCGGCTGGGGCGCCGATCGACGCCGGACCGCGCAGCGTCGCGTAGGGCACCGCCGCAGGCGTTTCAGAGAGGAGGGACGTCGGCGCCGGCGGCGGGCGGAGCCAGATCGCCCAGGAGGCGGCGGCCAGAGTCGCGACCCCGGCCAGGCCGGCGAGGAGCCAGCGGGTGATGGGAGGCCGGCGATGGAGTTTGTGCCGCGGGAGATTCTGGATCGCCCGGACGTTCTCTTCCACCGCTCCGGAAAGGAGGCGGCGTTTGAGCCGCGGATCGATCCCGCGTTGCGATGGGGGGCCCGGAGAACCCGAAGAGACCGTCACAGCGCCGAAAATGCTAGCACCACGGGCGCGCGCTCACCCGGTCGCAACGGCGACCGGGTGAAATCGCCAAGCGCGCCCGAGCCTCCTCGCCCGTGGCGCGCCGGGTGCTCAGTCGGCGCTGTTCTGGATACGCTGCAGGGCGGCGGCGAGGGCGCCCATGCCGGTGGCCTTCTTGGACTCTTTGAGGAAGCTCTGGTAGTCCGATTTCGAGCCTTCGAGCGTCTTGCCTTCGATGGTGAGCGAAATGCGCTTCTTGCGGCCGTCGACCTGCGCGACCTGCAGCGTCACCTTCTTGCCGACGCCATAGGTCCGGCCGACGTTCGCTCCCTTGGGCAGGCCCATCTCCGAGGCCGGCAGGAGTCCCGTGAGGCCGGGCTCGAGCAAGATGAAGGCGCCGAACTTTTCCACCTTCTCGACCGTGCCGGTGACTTTCGCACCCTCCGGGTACTTGGTCTCGACGCCTTCCCACGGATTCCCCTGCGGCGTTTCACGCAGCGCCAGCGAAATCCGCCGCCGTGACAGCTCGACCTCGCGCACCCAGCCTTCGATCATTTCGCCGGCGGCGAGCTTCGGGTCTTCCGCCTTCATTCCCGGGGCGAGCTGGGAGACGTGCAGCAGACCTTCCACGCCGGGGGCGAGCTCCACGAACCAGCCGAACTCCGACTTGCGCATCACCTTGCCGGTGAACCTGGCGCCGTTGACGAACTGCGCCGCGATGCCTTCCCACGGATCGGGCTCGAGAGCCTTCATCGACAGCGAGACGCGGTCGCCACCTTTCGGCAGCTTGATGATCTTCGCCGTCACGTCGTCGCCGACCTTGAGCACTTCGTTCGGGTGGGTCACGCGGGTGCGCTTGAGCTCCGAAACGTGGATGAGGCCTTCGATTCCGCCGAGATCGACGAAGGCGCCGAAATCGGTCAGCGAGATCACCTTGCCGGTGACGGTTGAGCCGACGGTGAGGGCGGCGCGGCTCTCGGCGGTCTTGTGCGCGCGCTCGTCGCGCAGCACGGCGGCGTGAGAGACCACCAGCCGGTGCCCCTTCTCCTCGACCCTGAGCACTCGGAAGAGGAAGCTCTGGTCGAGGTATTGGGCCGGCTCCTTCGGCGCGCCGAGCTCCATGGAAGAGCGCGGACAGAACGAAGTGATGCCGTCGACCACGACGTGGAAGCCGCCCTGGTTCCAGCCGATGACCTTGCCCTCGACATAGGCCTGATTGGCGATCGCCGCCTGGACGATCTCGCTCGGCACGAGCGCGAGCTCCTCGGGGGTCGGAGCGACGAACTCGTCGACCGACTTGCCAGCGGGACGATGGCGCTTGTCGCGCGGCTTGCGGTCGCCCTTCTCGCTCTTCTCGCCCTTGGTGCGCGCTCCGGCCTTCTTGGCCCGCGGCGCCTCTGCCTTGGCGGCGGGTTCGCCGGCAGCGGCGACGGGCGCCTGGGCTTCGGCGTTCTCGGCTGCGGCCGCCGGGCTGCTCGCGGCCTCTTCGGCGACCGGCGTGTCGGCGACCGGCTGTGCTTCCGCCTGGGTGGCCGCGCTGGTCGTGGTCGTCGCCTCCTCGG
>JBDSRU010000210.1:0-5337 GCA_039929145.1 Thermoanaerobaculia bacterium | reverse complement strand
CCGATACGGGGAGGAGAACGCGGCCTCCCGGATCTCTTCGAGAAAGCCGCGCGCCAGCGCCTCGATGTTGCTCGGAATCGGCCGCTCGTCGTCCAGTCCGGGACTCTGTAAACCGATGAGATGGCGTGTGGGAGCGAGGGCTCTCGCCAGCGGAAGGAGCCGAAGCAAGTGCCCGCCGAGACCGTGCACGCAGAAGATCACCGGCGATGCGGGAACGTCGGTCGCCAGCAGGCTCACCAGGCTCGAGGCCGTGCGCTTCGGCCGCGTTGTCAGTGGAACACGGTTGCGGAGCTCGGAGGCAAGTCCGGCGATGGTGGGCGCCTGCAAAAGATGGCGGATAGGAAGCGGAACACCGAAGGCGGCTTCGATTTCGACGAGCAGCTCCACCGCGGCCAGCGAGTCGCCTCCGAGTGCGAAAAAGTCGGATTGCCGCGCTATCGGAGCGCCGGGCTCTCTGCCGAGAATACGCATCCAGATCCCGAGGAGTCGACGTTCGATCTCATCCCGCGCATCCGGGCTCGCGGACTCCGCGGCGGGCGATGACTCGAAGCTCGCTATCGGCGCCGAGGGCTCGCCGAGCAGCTGGTCGAAGTCGACTTTGCCGGTCCGGGTGAGCGGCAGGGCATCGATGGCGATCAGGGAGGCCAGACGGAGGTAGGGAGGGAGTCGCCGCCCGGCCTCGGCAGCTACGGTGGCGAGCGTCGTCCCCTCGGCCAGGGCGACCCATCCCTGCAGCCGGGTGGAGGGGCTGGAGAGATCGGCCCGGCGACGCGCTGCGACGGCCGCCGACATGACGCCAGGAATCGTGCGCAGCGCAGTCTCCACCTCCGCCGGCTCGACGCGCCGTCCGCCGATCTTGAGCTGGCGATCGCGACGCCCCAGAAACTCGAGCTCGCCGTCGGCGCCGCGTCGTACGCGGTCCCCGGTGGCGTAGAGGCGCTCCACCGGGTTGCCCGGGTGGTTTTTGCCCGCCGTGGCAACCCGCGCGAAGCTCGCGGCAGTCAGATCCGGGCGCCGGTGGTAACCGCGCGCCAGGCCGCTTCCTCCGAGCCAGAGCTCGCCGGCCTCACCTGCGGCGACCGGCAGGCGTTCGGCATCGAGGATGTGCGCGCGGACGCCTTCTACCGGTCGGCCGATGGGCAGCAGGATCCTGTCCCCGAACTCGGTGGCACACCGAGGAGCCTCCCACCAGGTCGCCACGATCGTCGCCTCGGTGGGGCCGTAGGTGTTGAGCAGGCGTTTGCCACCGCTCGCCTCCAACCAGACGCGCGCGGCCCGTGCGCTCGCCGCTTCGCCGCCGAGGACCAGGAGACGGAGGCTCGCGGGCAGAGTGAGGCCGCGCTCAGCAATCTCTGCCGAGGCCTGCTCCCACACCGCCGTGGGCAGATCGAGCACCGTGACGGCGAGCGATCTGCAGGCAGCCAGAAGCTCGCGCGGCGGCGGGAGCTCAGGGCGATCGAGTCCGACGAGCGTGGCTCCGCATCCGAGCGTGGCGAAAATCTGCTCGAGAGCCAGATCGAAAGCCGGAGAACCGAGCTGGAGGACGCGATCCGCTCCGGAGAGTGCGAACTTGTCGATCGCCGCATCGATGTAGTGCGCCAGCGAGCCTTGCTCGACGGCGACACCCTTGGGCTCGCCGGTCGAGCCGGAGGTCATGGCGACGTAGGCGAGCGTCGAGGCGATCCTGTCGTCGACAACCCGTGTGCCGAGGTCCACCAGCGAGACCTCAGCGGCGTCGCCCAGGCCGACGGGATGCACCGGCAGGTGAGGCGCGACGCGGTGCAGAAAAGCATCGCCCGACCTGCCGACCGCGAGCAACGGCTGCGCTTCGGCGAGAATCCGACGCACGCGATCGGCGGTGTCGAGCGGGTCGAGAATCAGGAAGGCGCCGCCCGCCTGGTGCACCGCGAGCATCGCGGTGACCAGGTCGACGAGGTGCGCGAGGCGAATCGCGACCAGCGTCTCCGCCCGAACGCCCCGGTGGGCCAACGCCGCTGCGAGCCGTTCGACCCGACGCGCGAGGCGCTCATAGCTCCAGCGCGCACCGCCCGCCTCGAGGGCCGGAGCGTCGGGAGTCTTCCGAGCCTGAGCGAGAAATCGTCCGGCCACGGTCGCGGCGAGGCCCGCGAGCCCTTCTGGCGAAGGGCTCGCGCGGCTGCCTTCGCGCGGCGGGGCCCAGGGTGTGCGCGTGAGCAGGTCCTGCAAGCGGTCCTGCAGTCGGAGCGCCAGAGGGCCGAGGGGGTTGTTTCCGGCGGCGGCGCGCGCCGAGAGGGACACCGTTCGCCCGTCAGACGAAATGGCGATCGCCAGGCGGATCGGGCCGTCGGGTCGCAGGACCGGCGGCCTTTCGAGCGCGCCCAGCAGATCGACGGCGACCGCAGGCGAGATGGCCGCCCCTGCGGGCAGACGCCGTTGGCGGATGCGCAGCGGCAGGTCACTGAAGTAGGTACTGCCAGTCCGCCGTCGCGCCAGCTCGGCCTGCAGGCGAGTCTCGAAAAGCTCGAACTCGCCATCGCCTGCGGCGTTCACGCGCAGGGGCGGACGCGACTCGAGGAGCGCCCCCCAGCCGTGGCTGGCGATTTCGCTGCGGAGCTCGGGCTCGCCGAAGGCGACGTCGAACGGCTGGCCGATCTCTTCTCCGAGCCAGAGCAGGATGGCCGCTGCAGCGTGCTGCGCTGCGCCCACGGCGGAATCGGGTCCCGGACCTTCGGGTGCTGGACTTTCGAGTGCCGGAAGTTCGAATGCCAGCGAAGTCACCGTAGACCGATCTTCCTCGCCGTTCGCCACGAGTTCCGGCGGCGCGAGCGCCGCGAGCTGCGCCAACGCCGCTCCCCACTCGTGTTCTTCACGATGGAGTACGCGTTCACGTCGGGCGAGTTCGACCGAAGCCGGCGCGGTCGCGGCGAGTCGATCGGAAACTCGAACTCCGATTCGCGCCAGAGCCGCGAGCGGCGCGAGCGGCGGGTCCTCGAGCGACAGCAGCGTCGGAAGGCGCACGTCGAAGGTGGTCGTGGCAACATCCACGCCGTCAGGGCCCGTCCTGAGGACCGTGCCTGCTGGAGCGAGGCTGGGCGAGTCGAGAACGAGAATGCGCGGAACCCCCAGGGCTCCCGAAGGGCCGAGGAGCTTGGGCAGGCCGAGCGGGTTCTCGGCCACACCGAAGTCGAGGCTGCGGACGAATCTCGAAATCCGTTCCGCCGACTCGTTCCACGGTACGACGCAGCCGATGGAGGGGTGGCGCCAGCCCGGAAAGAAGGTGCGCAGTGTCGCATCCTGTCGTCGGTGCACGGGCGCCCGGCGATGGAGCCCGGCGAGGAGCTCCCCGAAGGCATCGAGCCCCGCCTCGATGCAGCGGACGTTGAGCGTCCACGCTGTCTCCTCAGCTGCAATGTCGAGGTCGCGTGTGATCAGGATGTCGCCTTCGTCGATGCCGGCAGTCATCGCGTGCCAGGCGATGCCGTGGCGCTCTTCGCCGCGATCGATTGCCCAGGTCGTGGCGTGGAGGCCTGCGTAGCGCGGCAACGGACCGTCGTGGTAATTGATCGCCCCGCGGCGCGCCAGGGCGAGGAGGTCGGGCGAAAACCGGCGCAGATTGTGAATCGACAGCAGCAGGTCGATCGGGGCGCTCGAGACCAGACGCGAGACTTCGGCGGAGGTGAGCGCCAGATGGGGAGGGTGAAAGCAGCAGGCAATTCCGCTCTCGGCCGCCCAGGTGGCGACCCGGCCGTCGCCCGAGACCACGCCGATCACGGTGTGCCCGGCGGCCTGCACCATCTGCCCGCAGCGCACCGTGAGAGCGGCGTCGCCGACGAGAACGGTGGCGAGAGCGCGCATCGGGTCGCCGGATCTTATCGGTCTCGAACGATCGTCCGGCACAATCGGCTACGCGCGAACCGCACCGGAGAGGTGTCGCGTGGTGGCGAGCGCCCGTCCGGAGCACCGTAGGGCGAGCCGCCGTGCATTCGCAGCGGACAGCTGTCGCGCTGCGGCCGGACGTCTGTCCCGAGTGGACTGTCTCCGAACAGGTGCCAGATGAGATGAGTCGGTCGGTCCCGATCCGGAATGCATAGCCTTTCGGTTGGAGACCAAATGCAGCTACGGCTGCGGAAAGGGACCGACCATGCGACATTGTGGCATCGACGTGCACAGCAAGACCAGCGACCTTTGTGCGCTGTCCTCAGGGGGCAAGGTGCTGCGGCTCCGACCCGTGGTGCGCTCCCCAGGAGGGTTGTCGCGGTCGAGTCACATCAGCCGGGAGGGTGACAAGGAGATGCGTTGGCTCCTCGTGCAGGCAGCCCAGGCGGCGCTCGCCACGCATCGGGATTCGGCGCTGAAGCGCTGGGGTGAGCGCCTGGCGAAACAGATCGACCTGGAAACCCGCCTGGCACCGAGGCGTGGAGTCTTGCGGTGCCGGCCAATCCCCTTCAGGATGTGCGCATGTCGAAACAGAAAGGTCGAATGCGGCGGCGGGCGTGTAGCGCCGGCGCAGTGCTGGCGGGGGTCGTCGGTCTCAGCTGCTGGATCGGGTCACCGCCGCTCGGGGCGGCCGTGACTCCCTTTGCCTTCCTGCGCACCGACTACCTGCTCGAGAGCCACCTGAGCGGGCTCGACTCGGTCGCCATTGGGGATCTCGACGGCGTCAACGGGCCGGACATCGCCGCACTGAGCTACACCGCCGGGTCGGCGGTCGGCGTCGTCAACGTCCTGCTCAACAACGGCAAAGGCACCTTCGCCGCGCCGCTCGCGTTCGACACCTGCGCCGGCGCGAAGTCGATCGTCATCGGCCAATTCAATCTGCTGACCGACAGCCACCCGGACGTCGCGATGATGTGCGGCGGCTCGACCCTGATCGGCCGGATGCGCGGCGACGGGGCGGGCAACTTAGGCGCCGTGCAGACCGTCGACGTCGGCTCCACCGGCGTCGGAGGCGGAACCGGCCACCCCTATGTCGCGATCATCGAGATGCTGCGCCTCGGAGCGATGAACGGACCGACGCTCGCCTACGCCGGCTACATCGCGGGAATCGCGCGGTTCACCCTCTGTTTCTTCGGTGCGAACCAGCTCGAGGCCGACCTCGACGGGGCCGGCGGGCAGGCGCCCTATTGCAATATCCACGTCGATGGACTCGGCAACATCGACGACTACGGTCCGCTAAGGAGCGATCTGACGGTCGCCCCCTACCAGATCATTGCCGGCGAGCCAGTCCCGCGCGACGAGGCGATCAGCTTCGGAGAGGTGTCCGGCCTCATGTCGGTGACCGGCTACAACCCACAGTTCGTCGCTCAATGGGGCTACGGCACCCGGCCGAGCGGCAACACCGGCGCCGCTATCGCGCTC
>JBDSRU010000209.1:0-13368 GCA_039929145.1 Thermoanaerobaculia bacterium | reverse complement strand
GGCATGGGGGGGAAAGATCTTTCCACTCGCCAGATCGTAATGGAAAACGAAGTGTGAAATACGATTCGGAACCGTCAACCCTGGGAGTTCAGCCGAATGCGCGCACCTGTCCTGTTTTCAATGCTTTTCCTCTGCCTGGCCGGGCTGGCGCCGGGTTCCGCCCAGCAGGTCGCGGCCGGCGCCCCTGGCCCCAGCATCGCCGCACCTCTCACGCTCGAGACCATCATGGCGCTCGACTGGACCGGCACCCCCCCCGACCAGCCCTACTGGTCCGACGATGGCAAGGCTGTCTACTACTCCCAGCGTCGAGCCGGGAGCGAGGTCGTCGATCTCCACAAGATCGAGATCGCGAGCGGGCACTCTGAAATCGTCCCGCCTGCCGGGCTGGGCCAGGCCGACGCTCCGGACGGCGCCTGGTCGATCGACCGCAGGCTCAAGGCGTTCGTGCGCGAGGGCGATCTCTTCGTCCGCGAAAGCGGCCGTCGCGCTCCCAGGCAACTGACCCGCACCGCCGAAGAGGAGAGCGCACCGCTCGTCCTGACGACCGGCGCTCGCATCGCTTTCCGTCGCGGCGACTCTTTTCACGCGATCGACCTCGACACCGGGCTCGACTCGACCCTTGTCGAGCTGCGGCTCGGAAAGGATCCAGACGAGCTTCCCGATCGCTCTGCCTTTCTCGACGCCCAGCAGTTGCGCCTCTTCGAAGTCCTGGCGAGCAGCGAGAAGCGTGCACAAGAGAAGCGCGAAGTGGATCGCTCCGCTCGCGCTGCCGATCCGACGCGGACGCCGGCGCCGTTCTTTCTCGGCGAGGGCCATGCGATCCAGCGCGCCGAGCTCGCCCCGTCCGGAACCCATCTCCTGGTCGTTCTGGGGCCGGACGGTCCGCAAGCGCAGGCAGGGAATCAGGGAGCCGCGGGCGGCAAGGAGGACTCGATGCCGCTCTTCGTCACCGCCTCTGGCTACGTCGAGACGAAGAAGATCCGTCCCAAAGTCGGCACCGGCAAGCCTGAGACGCCGAAGCTCCTGCTGCTCGATCTGGCGCGCCATTCGCAGGTCGAGCTCGACCTCAAGACGCTACCTGGCCTCGCCGACGATCCGCTGGCGGAGCTGCGGCAGGCAGCAGAGGCCGCAAAAGCGGTGGCAGCCCCAGCTCCACCCACTGCCGCGGCGACCACTGGTACCGACCCCGCAACCGCCGCTCAGCCGGACACGAGCGCCGCGTCGAAGCCCGCGGCTCCCAAGCTGAGAGCGATCCGCCTGGACGGTGCGCTCTGGAACGAGGAGGGCGACCGGCTCGCCTTGCAACTGATCTCCGAGGACAACAAGGACCGCTGGCTGGCGATCGTGGCGCCGGCGCCGGCCGGCGTGCCTCCGGTGCTGGCGCTCTTCCACGAGAACGATCCGGCCTGGCTCGGGTGGCGATTCACCGACTTCGGGTGGATGAAAGGTGGGCGCGAGCTCTGGTTCCTCTCCGAGAGCTCGGGTTACTCGCAGCTCTACGCGCAGGCCCCAGGGGGGAGCAAGCGGGCGCTCACCCAGGGCCCGTTCGAGGTCGACAAGCCCCGTCTGGCGCGCGACGGCAAGAGCTTTTTCGTGTCGGCCAACCGTGACTCTCCGGGCGTCTACGAGGCCTATCGCGTGCACCTCGGCACACCACAGCTCGAAGCGCTGACGGTGACGGGCGGCATGACCTACGCGCTGCCGTCGCCCGACGAGAAGCAGCTCCTCCTCACCAGCTCCTGGCCGACCCGGCCCCCGGAGCTCTTCGTCCAGGCAGCACGCGCTGGCGCGTCGCCGAAGGCACTCACGAAGACGACGACGCCGGCCTTCTCGGCCGTCGCCTGGAGCGCTCCGGAGATCGTGCGCATCCCCTCGACTCATTTCGCCGGAGCGCTTCAGGCGCGCGTCTACACTCCAGCCACTACGGCGCCTCAGGCAGGCCTTCCTGCGGTCGTCTTCATCCACGGTGCCGGATATCTGCAGAACGCCCACCAGGGCTGGTCCGACTACTCGCACGAGTTCATGTTCCATACCCTTCTGGCGCGCGCCGGGTATGTCGTCCTGGATCTCGACTACCGCGCTTCGTCGGGCTACGGGCGCGACTTCCGCACCGCGATCTATCGCCAGATGGGCGAGCCCGAGCTCGACGATCTGGAGGACGGTGTCGCCTGGCTGGTCGCCCAGCGCGGTGTGGATGCGAAGCGGCTTGGCGCCTACGGAGGCAGCTACGGCGGCTTCCTGACGATGATGGCGCTGTTCAAACGCCCCGAACTCTTCGCCGCCGGCGCGGCGCTGCGGCCGGTCTCTGACTGGGCGCACTACAACGCGGTTTACACCTCGGCGATTCTCAACACCCCCGAGGTCGACCCCGAGGCCTATCGCCGGAGCTCACCGATCGAGTTTGCCGCGGGTCTCACGCGGCCGCTCCTCATCTGCCACGGCATGGTGGACGACAACGTCGCCTTCCAGGATTCGGTGCGCCTCGTTCAGCGTCTCATCGAGCTCGGCAAGACCGACCTCTTCGAGACCGCGATCTATCCTCTCGAGCCCCACGGATTCAAGGAGCCGACCAGTTGGGTGGACGAGTACAAGCGGATCTTCGAGCTCTTCGAGACGAATCTGAAGGAGGCCGCGCCGCGCTAGCGCGGCGGTCGCGCCGTACCTGCTAGGCCAGGTGAGGGAACTCGAAGCGCACGTCGACGCGCGTGCCGTCGGGCAGGTCGAACGCCTTGCTCATCTCTCGCGGGCCCTTCTCGAAGAGTTGCTCGGCGTAGAGCGCCACCCGCTGATTGAGACGCGGCCATCCGAGGTCGCCGAAGGTGTGGCCGGCGGGCCAGATGAGGAGCTCGCGCTCGCCGTCCCGCGGCGTCACGACCGTGGCACGCGCGACACGCTCGCCGCGCGCCAGGCTCTCGGCCAGCATGGCGCGGAGATCGTGGGTCATCGCTTCAGCCGCCGCTTGCGCAAGTCGGCGACGAGGTCGCGAAAATCCTCCGGCAGCGGCGTCTGGAAGTTCATCCGCAGACCGGTGGCGGGATGGGCGAAGGCGAGCTCGGCGGCGTGCAGCGCCTGCCGCGGCGTCTTGACCGGCGGCTCGCCGAAGGTGCGCTTGCGATAGACGCGCTCGCCGATGATCGGGTGGCCCGCCGCGGCGAAGTGGATGCGGATCTGATGCGTGCGCCCGGTCTCGAGACGCACCCGGACCTGGGTCGCGACGCCGAAGCGCTGCACCACCTCCCAGTGGGTCACCGCCGGCTTGCCACGCTCGTTGGGACGCGCCACCCAACGCCGGCGATGCGTGCCGTCGCCGACCAGGTCTTCGCGAAACGTGCCGCTCTCGGAGACGAGGTTGCCCTCCACGAGGGCGTCGTAGGTCCGTCCCATGCTGTGATCTTCGAGCTGCTTCTGCAGGGCCGACAGTCCGCGCTTGCTGGTGGCGAAGGCGACCAACCCCGAGCTGTCCTTGTCGAGCCGGTGGACCACCGAGACGAACGTGCGCCCTCCGGCCTTGCGCGCCAGCGCCTGCGAAACCCGTGAAAGCAACGTGTCCTTCTCCCTTTCGGTCGTCGGCTGGGTCAGCAGTCCCGCCGGCTTCACCGCCACCACGACGTCGGCGTCGGAGTGCAGGAGATCGACCTTCGGGCCTTCGACCGGTCGCTCGAGCTTGCGGTTCGGATCCCAGACGAGCTCCGCCTCCGGCGCGACGTAGGCCCCGGGATCGAACAGGAGCTTCCCGTCGACCGTCACCTGCCCGCCCTCGATCACCCGCTTGGCGCGAGTGAACGTGAGCTCGGGATAGACCTCCGTCAACCGCCGGGCGAACCGCGCCGGATAGCGCTCCTGGCCCTGCTCAGTCATTCAACGATTCCCCACCCGGCCACCCTGTCACATCGCCCGACTCGCGCGATAAGGAGTGCGGCCGCAAGCTTTCGCTGCGCGATCATCCGATCTCCTCGAAGATCCCTTCGGCCTTGTTCTTGCGCACGTTGTTCCAGGGGAAGCAGCGGCCGTTCATGGCGATGTAGACGCCCGCCGGAAGGGCCTGGACGAAGGAGAGCGCGCTGCCCAGGTTGAACAGGCCGTCGGAGCTGCCGAAAGCGAACGGCACCATGGCACCCGTGAGGACGACGGTCTTGCCCGACTGATCCAGCCCGCGCGCCAGGACCGCGGCGGTTTCGACCATGGTGTCCGTGCCATGGGTCACCAGAATCCGCCCCTCGGGTGAGCCGAGGCAAGCCTCGAGAATGCGTGCGCGCTGCTCGACGCCCATCTCGAGGCTGTCCATCATGCATACCGTCTGCATCGCGACATCGAGCTTCGAGCGCCCGAGGCGCAGCATCTCCGGCAGGTGGGTGTTGCGAAAGAAGAGCGCGCCGGTGAGCTCGTCGTACTCCTTGTCGAAGGTGCCGCCTGTGACCAGGATGCGGATCTTCATGGCCGGAAACCCTCGGAGCTCACGCTCCCGATTCTACTCGTTCGCGCCCAGCAGGTCCGGCAGAGCCGGGCCATTTGGCTCAGGAGAGGAGCAGGCTGCAGCAGGTGAGGCCGGACTCCGCCTTGGCGAGCTCGGACTGGTCGACGGTGACCACCTCGAAGCCGGCGGCGACGAGACGCGCGGCGGTGCGCGGCGCCGAAGCGTTCACCAGAACGGAGTTGCCGATCGCGAGCACGTTCGCCGCCATCGCCTCCGCCGGAGCGACCTCGATCGCCCGTCGCGCGCCGAACGCCGCGCCGTCGACCCAGGCAGGGTTGAGGACGATCGTCTCGTCGCCGAGAGGGCCGATGGCGGTGACCGCGCTCTTCAAATGCAGGCAGCCGGTGACGGCGACTCCCGCCACGCGGTAACCGAAGGGGGCCAAGACTGCTGCAAGCTGGGCGATCCCCGCGTCGTTGCTGCGCGCCGAGCGGCCGACGAAGATCCGGCGGCCGATGCGCAGTACGTCGCCGCCGTCGAGCGTCCCGGGCGCGACGATCTCCGCCAGGGCACGGTAGCGCGCGAGCGCCGCGGCAACGCTCGGGATCTCCGCCCGCCGCGAATGCGCCCCCGGCCGGGTCAGAACCGCGAGCTCTAGGACCACCACTGCGGCGTCCTCGACGAAAACCGAATCCGCCAGGTCGTCGGCGGGAGGCAGGCGCACGACCTCGACCCCGAGCGCCCGGAGCGCCCCCTCGTAGAGCTCGTGCTGCTCCCGGGCACGTCCGACATCGATGGCGACGCGAGAGAGGTGGGTGAGCTCGCAAAAGGCGAGCGACGCCGGAACGGCGCGGGTCAGGGCGAGCATGGCGGCGAGGTTACAGGAAGGCAGGGATCGCCGGCGGGTCGAGAGCGACCCGCCGGCGATCCGGAATCATCAGAAGTGAACGCGGGTGCTGACTCCGAACGTGCGCGGCTGATTGGTGAGATAGCCGACACGCGCCCGGGTACCGCGCTCCTGGTCGAGCGCCAGACGGGCGTTTTCATCGGTGACGTTGTTGACGAACACCGCGACATCCCAGCGCTGATTCAGGAAGCCGAGGCGCAGATTGATCAGGTCGTAAGCCGGAAGCTCCGGGTCGAAGGTGAAGGTGTTCTGGGTGAACGGGCCGCCGATACCGACCGGACCGAACGACCGGAGGTTCACCGTGCCGAAACCGGCGGCCTGATCTCCGATCTGGGTGAAGCGCGAGCCGACGTACTGGTAGGTGCCGGTCGTATATCCGAGCCAGCTGCTCCCCGTCTTCCACTGGTAGGTGAGGGCGGCGACCGCTTGGAACTTCGGCACCGTGGGCAGCCGGTTGCCGTCCTCGATGCCGGCGATGATCGAGACGTTGCCGTTGGAGTCGGTCGAGGTCAGGGTGGAGTCGAGCTTGGAGTCGGCATAGCTCGCCGAGATCGAGAAGTCCCAATTGTCGGTCGGCGCCGCGGCGAATTCGAACTCGAGGCCGGCGCTGTGGGAGCTCGGCACGTTGAAGATGACGCGCGACGAACAGGAGCCGGCCGTCACCGTCGCCTGGAGGTCGGTGATGTCCATGTAGAACGCCGCCACGTTGAAAGTTCCCTTGCCGCCCATGATGGTGGACTTGGAACCGACTTCGTAGTTCCACAACGTCTCGTCCTCCCAGGCGTCGTGACCACCGAACGTCTGCAGGTCCTGCGGCGTGCAGAGCGGGACGTTCAGCGGATCGTTGATGCCTCCCAGGCGAAAGCCCTGCGAGACCTGGGCGTTGAGCGAGGTCGTATCCGTCAACTGGAAGTCGGCGATGACCCGCGGCACGATGCCGTCGGCGCTGGTCGAACCGGGGCTGGAGACCAGGCTCGTCCCGTTGTTGTCGTTGCCGAAGATGCCGTCGAAGATCTGCTTGCGGCTCTCCTCGAAGTCGTAGTAGCGCAGGCCGCCGGTCAGGTTGAAGTTCTCGCTGACCTTGAAGGTGACTTCGCCGAAGAGCGCGATCTGTTCGAACTCGTAGCTCAAGTCGGAGAAGAAGAGAACGTCGACCGGCGCCGCCAGCCCCTGGGTCGGGATGCCCGTCAAGGCCTGGAAACCTCCGACGTACAGACTCTGGGCATAGTCGCGCTCGGATTTGCTGTAGAAGACGCCGCCGAGCCAGTCGACGGTGTCGTTGCCGCCGGCGAGGCGCAGTTCCTGGGTGAAGGCGGTGGCGGTCGTCGCGTCGTCGAGCGGCGAGTCGAGCGTGTAGACACTCGCCGGCAGCCCGATGCTGCCGCCGGTGATGCTCGCGGTGAGAGCGCCGGCGTCGCGGACCGCCAGAATGTCGCGATCGGTGTACGAGGTGATCGAGGTCAGCATCATCGAACCAAAGTCATAGCCGATGTTCAGGTCGGCGAGCAGGAACTTGTCGCTGAACGGCTCATCGAACTGGTTGACCTGTTCGCGCTCGTCCGGATCGATCTGCGGACGAGTGGTGGTGAACGGATTGCCGAGAATGTTGTACAGGTCGGTCTGATTGCGCCCGTCGCTGTTGACTTCCTGATAGGTCACGCGCGGCGTGATGGTAAGCTGGTCGTTCGGCTCGAAGCGGAACGCGAGCCGCCCGCCGAAGGTCTCGCTGCTGTTGTAGTTCTCGTTCACCGACAGGTCGGGCTGAATGGCGTCGATGAAGCCGCCGAAGCTGGTGTAGAAACCGGTAAAGCGCATCGCCGCGGTGTCGCCGAACGGCACGTTGATCGCCGCCTTGGCGCTGCCACCGAGGTCGCCGTCGGTCACCGAGTTGAGCGAGAACTCGGCCACCGAATCGTTGCTGCCGAGCTCGGGCTGATTGGTGATGTAGCGCAGGGTGCCGGAAAGCGATCCGGAGCCGAAGAGCGTCCCCTGCGGTCCGCGCAGGACCTCGACGCGCGACATGTCGAAGAGGTCGATGTCGGGAGTGAAGAGCGAGAGCGAGATGACCGAATCGTCGAGGTACATTCCGACCTGCTCCTTGACGCCGGGCTGGTCGCGAACGATCTGGCCGGCCGACACGCCGCGCATCGCGACCTGGCTCTGACCCTGTCCCAGGCTCTGTACGGTGAATCCCGGAACGTTTGCCGCCACACCCTCGAGGTTCTCGGCGCCACGAGCGCGCAGCACCTCTTCGGTCGGGGCGATGATCGAGAACGGAACTTCCTGCAGCGTCTCCTCGCGAAGTCGCGAGGTGACGGTGATCTCCTCCGTGACCACTGGCGCCTCTTCAGCAGCCGCTGCCGCCGCTTCCGCTTCGGCCTTGGCCTTCTCCTCCTCGGTCTGCGGGGCCGCGGCCGGCTTTTGGGCGAAGGCAATCGACGAGAGTGCCCAGGTCAGGACGAGACCACAGGCGAGGGTGAATCTCAGAATGCGCTGGCTCGGGTTCACGGCATGGCCTCCAATGAGAAGACGCCGAGCGGAGATCGCCGGGCGGAACTCAACGTTTCAAGGTACGACTGGAATTGCTGGAGAAATCATGCCACAGGCTCCGGACGGAACCTAGACTGTCCCTCCCCGGGGCCGGGGAGGGTTGAAGCTGGACTTCAGGGCTTGGCGGCGGTCTCTTCCACTTCGGCTACGGGGTCATCCCCGAAGGCCTCGTGCAGAACCGGCCCGTCGAGAGGCACGAGCTCCTCCTCCGGCGAGTCGTCCTTGTTCAGCTTGCGTTCGGCTCGTTTCTGATTCTTGAGTTGCGCCCTCTCCTTGCGCGCCATCTCTTTCTGGCGCTTGACGAAGGACTGGCTGGATCGCTTGGCCATGGTGCCTCCTGCGGCTCGCCCCGGAATGCGCGCGCCGTGTACCCCGCCAGCCTCAACCGCCAGCGGACGGAACATCCTATCGCGCCGCCGGGGGGTGGGTCGAGTCAGGAGGAAAGGCCCGGAGCACTCGCTGCGCGGGCTGCCTGAGCCTGCTGCCTGGCTTCCGCCACGATGGCGTCGACCATTTCCCGCGCTGTGGGGCGGAAACTGGCGACAACCATCACCCGGGCGATCCAGGTGTCGGGAAAGCCGGGGCTCTCGAGGTCCCGTCCATAGGCCAGGGCGAGCGCCGTACCCGCCTGGACCACGTAGGGGATCTGGTCCTCCTCGAGGCGCTCGAGAAGCATCCCGAGCATTTCGGGGCTGCCCAGTTCTGCCAGGGGGACGAGGTCTCCGGGTTCTCCTGAGCCCGATCCGAGGCCGCCGCCGAAGCCACCCGTAAAGCCGGGCGCGTCGACGTCGGCGTCCGGGGCCCCGTCACGCGGGGCGGCCTCGGCGGCGCCCAGCTCCTGGACCAGGGGGATTTCGCAGTCCGCGCAAGTGGTGAAGCCTTCGCGGTACTCGGCACGGCAGTTCGGGCAGATCATGGCTCTCTCCGGTTCGTCGAACGAGATGCGAGGGGAGTTCTCCAGGGCTTGGAACTTGGGAAGGCTAGCCCGGTGGCCCGAGGATCGGCTTGGAATCGCGGCTCGAGTGCCAGAGGGAGAGAACCTCGAGCGCACCTCCTGTTTCATCCACTCGGTAGTAGAGGTGGTAGCGGACTCGCTCGAGGAGGACTCGGCGCACTCCGGCCAGGTTCGGATTGGCAACCCGAGTACCGAGCTCTGGTTGGACTCTGAGAATTGCCAGCGTACGCGAGAGGTCCTCGAAGAATGCCGCTGGCGCCTTCGTCCGGTTCACCTTCCACCACCGCGGCGCCGTCTGAATCTGAATCGCCGCCTGAGGCGCGACGCGCAGGCGCAGCATGCTGACGACCTAGCTTCGAATATCTGCGAGCAGATCGTCACCGTCGACAAAGCGACCGGTCCGGATCTCCGCGATTGCCGCCAGGAGCTCCGCTTCGTCCTCGTCGCCGAGGGTCAGCGCGCCGACCTCATCGAGCTCCGAAAGGACCGCGACCGTGGCGCCTTCCCGCAATTCCACACCCTCCGTCACAATCTGCCCATCCCGGACCTTGCCCGTGACGAATCGCATGGGAGAATTCTAGCAGGTGAAACACGATCGAACGCGCTCGACCGAGCGAAGATCCCGTTCGTCAGCTAGAATTCCAGCGCCTTCAGGAGATAAGACGATGGGTCTGATGGACAACATCAAGAAGCAGCTCGGGTCGCAGTTCATCGAGATCATCGAGTGGCTCGACGACACGACCGATTCACTCGTCTGGCGCTTCCCGGTCTACAACCAGGAGATCAAGATGGGCGCCCAGCTCATCGTGCGCGAGAACCAGGTGGCGCTCTTCGTCAACGAAGGCAAGGCGGCCGATCTCTTCACCCCCGGACGCTACGAAATCCAGACCCAGAACGTACCGATCCTGACGACGCTGCGCGGCTGGAAGTACGGCTTCCAGAGTCCGTTCAAGGCCGAGGTCTACTTCTTCAACACCCGCATGTTCACCGACTTGAAGTGGGGAACCACCAACCCGGTGATGATGCGCGACACCGAATTCGGCATGATCCGCCTGCGTGCATTCGGCACCTACGCGATGCGCATCGCCGACGCCAGGACCTTCTTCCAGAACATCGTCGGCACGCGCGGTCTGACGTCGACCGACGAAGTCACCGGACAGCTCCGTTCGACGATCCTTTCGCGCCTCTCCGACGCCCTCGCCGAGTCGAAGGTCGCGGCCCTCGATCTCGCGGCGCACTACGACGAGCTCTCGGTGGCCGGCCGCGGAGTCCTCTCTCCCGAGTTCGCCGGTTTCGGCCTCGAGCTGTCGCGCTTCTTCATCGAGAACATCTCGCTGCCTGAAGAGGTCGAGAAGGCGATCGACCAGCGCTCCAAGCTGGGTGTGCTCGGCGACCGGATGCAGCAGTACACACAGATGCAGGCGGCCGAGGCGATCGGCACCGCGGCGGCAAATCCCGGTGGGCTCGCCGGTGCCGGCGTCGGCATCGGCGCCGGAGTCGCCATGGGTCAGATGATGGGTCAGGCGATGTCGTCGGGGGCGGGAACGGGCGCTGGAGCTGGAGCCGCTCCGCCGCCACCGGCAGCGAGCGCGCGCTGGTCGCTCACCGTCGACGGCAAGACTTACGGCCCGTATACCGACGAAGCGCTGCGCGCCATGGTCGCCGCCGGCCAGGTCCTTCCCTCGACGCTCGCCTGGAGCCCAGGCTCGGCCGGCTGGGCGGCGCTCTCGAGCTATCCCGGATTCGGTGCCGGGGCGGGCGCGACACCGCCGCCTCCGCCGCCGGCCCCTAAGGGCTGACGCCGGCGTCCAAGAGGATTTCGGTGCGGGACGACTCCAAACGCGACGGCCCAGGCGTCCCGACGAGCGCCGCGATTCAGGCGAGGGCGCGCAAGTTCCCTTGTCCGCAATGCGGCGCCGACGTGGTCTGGAACCCGTCGACGCGAAAGCTGCGCTGCGACTACTGCAGCTTCGAGCAAGCGGTCGCAGGGAACGCCGTCGCAGGCGTTGTCGCGGCATCCGGGGGGCCCGCTGGACCGGCCCTCCCGCAGATCGCCGAGCGCGCCCTCGACTTCGGCCTCGCGCAGAAGGCCGACCTGGGCTGGGGCGCGGAGAGGAAAGCGGTGCGCTGCACGAAGTGCGGCGCCGTCGAGACGTTCGAACCCGGCGTCGCCGCCAAAGCCTGCGCCTTCTGTGGCACGCCAGCAGTCGTCGAAGCGCCGACCGACTCCAATCTGGTTCGCCCCGAGGGGGTCCTGCCTTTCACTGTGGCGAAGAACGACGCGCTGCAGCGTTTTCGCGGCTGGCTCAGCGCGCTCTGGTTTCGCCCCAGCAATCTGAAGGAGCGCGCCGCGCTCACCGGCATCCACGGCATCTATGTCCCGTTCTGGACCTTCGACGCCGGCAGCCGGTCCGATTGGACGGCCGAGGCCGGTTTCAAGCGCGGCAGCGGCAAGAACGCTCGCATCGAATGGCGGCCGGCTTCGGGAACGCTCGACCACAGCTTCGACGACCTTCCGGTGCCCGCTTCGCAAGGTATCGACGCCGCGACGGCGCGTGAGATCGAGCCGTTTCCGACCGCCCAGTTCGTCGCCTACGACCCCTCCTACCTTTCGGGCTTTCTCGCCGAAGAGTACGCCGTGGGTCTGGGCGACGCCCAGAATCTCGCCCGCCAACGCATGGACGAAACGCTGCGCCAGGCCTGCCGCGCCGAGGTGCCGGGTGACGAGTGTCGCAACCTCCGCGTGTCGACGGTCTACTCGGACTGGCAGTACAAGAGCGGCCTGGTGCCGGTCTGGATCGCCGCCTACGTCTACCAGGGCAAGAGCTTTCGCTACGTCGTCAACGGCGCGACCGGCAAAGCGGCCGGCACGGCGCCCTGGAGCTGGGTGAAGATCGCGTTCGCGGTCCTCGCGGGGTTGATCGTGTTCGGCTTCATTCTCAGCAATAGCTAGGACTCCCTTCTTCCTGCGTTGCGTCGGTGGTCGCGTGCTCGCGGCACTCGGGATCCAAAGTGGGCTCCTCTTTGAAGCGTGGTCGCCCACTCTGGATCCCGAGCGCCCCTCGCGTCGCGGTTCAGCAGCGCTGAAGGCAACAACTTCTTCTCTCTCTCTCTGCCCTACCGACGAGGGGTGGCCGGGCGGAGGGCTCCCGCAAGGACCGGAGCGCGCTTTCTCAGCGCGAGGACCTTGTGGGATACCGACCGAGACAGGACCCCGAGCAAGTACCCCAGCGACCACGGACAAGACGGGCGAGCTCACCCCCAGGAATGCTTAGCCCTCGTTGAGAGGTCTCCTCCGCGCTAGCGCGCCAGTAGCGAGCGCCCCCCGCCGGCCCTAGAATGCGCCCAGCCATCATGCGCATGCTGGAGCTTTTCCTGGCCGCGGCGACGCTGGTCGCCGTCTCGGACACCGGTGATGCCCTGGCGCAAGCGCCGTTCGCGCGTCTCGCGGCCGGTCCGGGTTGCGCCGACATCGGAGAGGTGCGGCAGGCACCTCCGACCGCCTGGACACCGATCGATCCGCTGCAGGATTCCGCTCGCGACCGCTCACCGCGCGGTGAGAGTCTCTGGCTCAGATTCTCCGCCGACGGCAGCGCGGCCGCCTCGGGATCCCGGAGCGAGCGCTGGGCGGTCGCGATGCCATCGAATCGCGCCGTGGAGCTGCTGACCTACGAGCCTCCGGCTTACGCCGCCGACACTCTCGACGCCGCCGACCGGCGCTCCTGGCTGCTCTCCTTCCGCCATCTCGGACGCGAGCTCGCACCCCACCCCGACGGCCCCATTTTCCTCTGCTTCGCCGGCTCGGCGCTCGGAGCCGACGAGCTCGAGGTGGTGCCGGCCGACCGCTTCCGCGAGCGCGACCTCGCGGCGACCCAGTGGCGCTCCGTCGCCTTCGGCGTGATCGTCGCGATGAGCCTCTTCTCGGCGCTCTTCTACGTCGCCTTGCGCGAGTTCGTCTTCATCAAGTACCTGGGCTTCCTGCTCTCTTTCCTGCTCTATCTGGCCTGCGAGACCCGCGCCGCGCATCGCCTGCCCCTGTTCTCGGCGCTGGATGTCCCCGGCATGATTCGCCTCGACGGCATGGCGATCGACCTCGCCTCGGGACTGGCCTTCCTCTTCGCTCTGGAGTTCGCCAACCTCCACCGGCTGGCACCGCGCCTCGCACGAGCGCTGCGATGGATCGCGTTGTCGCTCTTCCCCTTGATGCTCGCGCACGGCGGCGCCTACCTCCTCGAAAGTGAGGCATTGGTGAAGGGAACGATCCGCGCGAGCAACCTCCTCGTCGGCGGTGGTGGAATGATCTTGCTCGCCGCGGTCGTGATCGCCGCCGGGCGGCGAGACCGCTACGCGCGTTTCTACCTCGTCGGTTGGACACCGCTCGTGCTGACCGCTTTCGCGGCGTCGACGCAACAGTTCGTCTGGGGTCGCACGGCGTCCGCGACCATCGACATGATGCTGTTCGCCGGCGCTTTCGAGTCGGTCGTGCTCGCCTTGGGACTTGCCGACCGCACGCTCACCTACCGCCGCGAGCTCGACCGCGCG
>JBDSRU010000208.1:0-12952 GCA_039929145.1 Thermoanaerobaculia bacterium | reverse complement strand
CCGGCGCAGCGAAGTCTCGGGTGCGCGCCTCTGGGGTTGGGCGCGCACCCGTTTCGGCTCGCCCGAGGCGTTCTTCGGCCGCGCCTTCGTCTGGAACTGGTGTCCGCTGGGGTTTCTCGACGAAGGCGGCCGAAATCTCACGCCCGACAAGCACCCGCGCGGCGAGCGTACCCGCCTCGAGGAGCTTTGCGACGGAGCCCTCAGCGAAATGGTGGCCGCGCTCGAGGTCCGCCGCGTCATCGGCGTCGGGGCGGTCGCGGAGGCGGCCGTGCGGCGATCCCTCGCCGCGGCGGGAGGCGCCTCGACAGCCATCGCCGTCACCCGCATTCCCCACCCCAGTCCGGCTTCGCCGGCCGCCCATCGCGACTGGGCCGGCCAGGTCGACGCAGCGCTCGCCGCCGCCGGGATTGAAGCCGGCGCGGCTGGCGACCTCAGGGTTTCGAGCCGGCAGAGCTCCCGACGGCCTGCTGATAGTCGCTGACCACGCGGCGCAGGACCTCTTCCTGCTTCGCTTCGAGGTTCTCGAAGCAGAGGCCGCAACCTGGAGGCAAAGCTTGGGCGCGCGCCGGGTACTGGGGGTTCTGCCAGCAAACCCTGACGTCGGCAACGAACTCGTCGCTCTCTCCGGGAAGGTGAAACGAGACCCTGCCGCGAGCGCCCAGGGATGGCGTGTCCTCGAGCGCCACGAAGACCCCGAGAACGCTCAGATTGCACAGGCTCCCGTAGCGGGTGCCGAACCTCCCGCTGAGCGTGCAGGCGGTGATGAACGGAATCCGCGCCCGGCCGGTGGACGGCTGCTTCACTCCGGCCATCGCCTGCGTCTGCGGAGTGGCGATGTAGGCCGCGATCAGCGCCGCGATGCGCCGCAGGTCGTCGGGCGCCATCCGGGCGAAGCGCAGGCCGCAGCCGCGCGGCAGGCCCGAAGGGCCCTCGGGGGGAGTCTCGTTGACCCAGGTGACGATCGCCGCCGCCTCGATCTCCGGTCCGTCGTCGGCGACACGAAACCGCAGCGTCACCTCGCGCCGGCGCTCGAGTGGCGCCTCGAGATGCAGGAAGACGCCGAGAATCGAAATGTTGCAGACCAGGCAGTTGGTCTCGAGGCCATCCCCTGCCACGGTGCAGCTCTGGACGAAGGGGACGCGGTTGAAACCGCTGTGGGGTTGGCGGTACACGATCGGTCGCGGTTCAGGCGGTCGCAGGCATCCTAATCCCGCCAGAGGTCCGAAGCATCAATCCTTCGAGAAATAGTCCTCGCTCTGGTAGGCACCCGTCGACTCCTTGACCAGCTGCATGAGAAGGTCGTTGGTGAGGGTCGAGGCGCCGAGCCGGAACAGCTTCGGTGTGAGCCAGGCGTCGCCCAGCGTTTCCTTCACCAGAACCAGCATGTGCAAGGCCTGCTTGGTGGTGCGCACGCCGCCGGCCGGCTTCATGCCGATCTTCCGTCCGGTGGCGAGGTAGTGATCGCGAATCGCCTCGAGCATGACGAGCACGACGGCGGGTGTCGCCGCCGGCTGGATCTTGCCGGTCGAGGTCTTAATGAAATCGGCTCCGGCGGCGATGGCGAGGTCCGAGGCCCGGCGCACGTTGTCGTAGGTCAGCAGCTCGCCGGTCTCGAGAATGACCTTGAGGTGCGCCCGCCCGCAGGCCTCCTTGACGGCGGCTATCTCGTCGAACACCTGCTCGAACTCGCCCGACAGGAAGGCGCCGCGGTCGATCACCATGTCGACCTCGTCGGCACCGGCCTCGACCGCGCGCCGCGTCTCGTCGAGCTTGATCGACAGCGGCACCAGGCCAGAGGGAAAGCCGGTGGCTACCGAAGCGACCTGCACCGCCGAACCGGCGAGACCACGGCGGGCGACGGCGACGAAGTTGGGATAGACGCAAACCGCCGCCACGGCGGGGACACTGGCGTCGCCGGGCAGAGGATGGCGCGCCTTCTGGCACATTTGCAGGACTTTCCCCACCGAGTCCTTGCCCTCGAGCGTCGTCAGATCGATCATCGAGATCGCCATCCGGATCCCAGCGCGCTTCGCCTCTTTCTTGATCGATCGCTTGGCGAGCGCCGCGGCGCGCTCCTCGATGCCGACGGAATCGACCCGCGGCGAAGCCAGGCCTTCGCGCGATGCGCCCGCGCGGGGAGTGGAGGCGGCTGAGGCGGACATCAGGATCCCAGTCTATCGCGCCTCTCCCACGCCTACCCTTTCGGGCAGCCGCGAAGCCACCCGATCCGGGGTTCTGCGCCGCGCGGGCATCGATCAGCGTGGGCCCGTTCGTGCCGGAAGAGGTTTCACCGCCCGATGTTTCGTCAGAACATCTCCAGAGGGGAGCGCATCCTCCGCGTCGCCGCGGGGTGCCTGATGCTCGTTCTGGCGCCTTTCGCCGCGGCGGGCATGCTGCGCATCGGGCTGCTGCTGTTCTTCTGGGTGCCCCTGCTCACCGGCGCGATCGGGTGGGATCCAATATACGCTCTGCTGCGCAGCGGATCCGCGCGCAAGTGACTCCCAGACGCCCCCCCCACTCCTCCCCAGAGCCCAGCGTCAAGGATCGCGTCGCGGCCGCGCGCTTCGACGACAGCGAAATCGCCCGGCCGCCTGCCATCAGGCGCCTGCGCTGGATCGCGCTCACGGCGGCGGTGGGGTTCGTGGTCGTGCTCGAGGTGGCGCGGTACGCCCTGTTTCCCTATCTCGCGGGCTGGGGGGCGAATCTCCTTCTCGACGCCTTCGTCTTCATCGCGACACTTTTCCTGCTCGGAGGCGTCTTCGACATCATCGAGCGCTTCCACTCCCAGCTCGAACGCAAGCACCGCGAGCTTTCCGCGCTGCGCCAGGCGAGTCTGCTGATCTTCTCGGAGCTTTCGGAGGAGTTGGTCCTGCAGACGGTGGTCGATCAGGCACGGGCCCTGGTGGCGACGAAATACGGCGCGCTCTCGGTGATGAACGAGAGCGGCGGTATCGTCGCCTTCATCACTTCCGGCATCGATCAGCGAGAGCGCGAGGCCATCGGCGCGCCGCCGATCGGGCGGGGCCTCCTGGCCCTGCCGATGCATCAAGGCGCTTCCATCCGGATCGGCGAGCTCGGGAGCCACCCGGAGAGCGCCGGCTTCCCGGCCAACCATCCGCCGATGCGCTCGCTTCTCGCGGTGCCGATTCCGTCGCGACCGCCGTTCCGCGGCAACCTGTATCTCTGCGACAAGACGGACGACAAGCCGTTCGATCAACGCGACGAGGAGACGCTGAGACTCTTCGCGGCGAGCGCGGCCATCGCCATCGACAATTCGGAGATGCACCGCCGCTCGGGCGAGCTCGCGGTGGCGGAGGAGCGCCTGCGGCTGGCGCACGAGATGCACGACGGGCTGGCGCAGGTGCTCGCCTACGTCAACACCAAGGCGCAAGCAGTGCAGGGCTATCTGCGCAGCGGCAAGGTGGCGGAGGCCGATTCGCAGCTCGAGCAGCTGGCGGCGGCGGCGCGCGACGTCTACGCCGACGTCCGTGAAGGAATCGTCGGCCTGCGGCTCGCCGCCCATCCCGATCTCGACTTCACCACCGCCCTGGCCAGCTTCATCGAGGCCTGGGAGGGCGAGGCCCAGATCGACACTGCCTTCGTCGCCGAAGGTGTGCCACAGCTCTCTCCCGTCGCCGAGCTGCAACTGCTGCGCATGACCCAGGAGGCGCTCGCCAATGCCCGCAAGCATTCGCGCGCCAGCCGCGTCGAGGTCAGCCTGCGCCAGCTGCCGTCCGGCCTCGAGTTGCGGATCGCCGACGACGGTGCCGGTTTCGATCCAGGAAAGCCGACGCGAGCCGCCTATCCCCGATTCGGACTGCTCACCATCCGCGAGCGCGCAGAAAGCATCGGGGCGACGGTCGAATTGAAGACCGCCCCCGGTCAGGGAACGGACTGGACCATTCGACTGCCTCCGCCACACGAGGCCCGGGAGACCGCATGAGAATCGTCATCGCCGACGACCACGCCCTGTTCCGCGACAGCCTGAAGAGCCTGCTCGAAAGTCGTGGCTACGAAGTCGTGGGCGAGGCCAGGAACGGGAGCGA
This sequence comes from Thermoanaerobaculia bacterium, assembly GCA_039929145.1. Taxonomy (GTDB): domain Bacteria; phylum Acidobacteriota; class Thermoanaerobaculia; order Multivoradales; family JAGPDF01; genus JAGPDF01. The sequence goes on along the minus strand of JBDSRU010000208.1, from coordinate 8,906 downwards.
AGCGGTCGAGCTCGGAGCCAGACTGCGTCCCGACGTGCTGCTGATGGACCTCTCGATGCCCGAGCTCGACGGCATCGCCGCTACCCGGCTGCTGCGCACGGAGGCACCGGAGGTCAAGGTGGTGATGCTCACCGCCGCCGAGAACGACGCTCCGCTGTTCGAGGCGATCAAGGCCGGCGCCCACGGCTACATGCAGAAGAACCTCGAGTCGGCCTCGTTCTTCGCGCTGCTCGACGGAGTCACGCGGGGCGAGCCGGCGCTCTCCCCCGGCCTCGCCCGGCGGGTGCTGGCCGAGTTCGCACAGCCCCGCCGCAACTCCGACAGGGAGCGCCATCCGGACGACCTGACCGAACGTGAGCGCGAGGTGCTCGAACTGCTCGTGAGCGGGGTGACGTCGAACCGCAAACTCGCCAAGCAGCTCGAGGTCAGCGAGAACACGATCAAGTTCCATCTGCGCAACATCCTCGAGAAGCTGCACCTCAACAATCGTGCCGAGGCGGTGAGCTACGCCCTGCGCCACCGGATGGTCAAGCTGCCCGACGACACCGACTAGAACGAGAGGCGTCCCCCCGCCGCGGAGCTCGCGTCAGCTGGCAGCCTGCGAACCGGGCTCGAAACCCGGGCAGGCGAGGACCGGCAGGGGCGGATAGCGCGGGAACCGCGGATCGGAGTCGGCGCGCGCGCAGCGCAGAAAACTGCTGCGCTTCGAACGCAGAATCTCGCCGTGGCGGCAAGCTTCACAAAGGCCCGCTCCCGGCAGACCGGACGGCGGTACGGCGGGCAACCGGGGGTGCGAAGGTCTCAAGTTGCAGCTTCGACCGCAGGGGCATCGAACTTCCCGGCGGCGAGCGCTTCGATCCGGGTCGTCGGTCCGAGCACGACCAGCTCGTCGCCGTAGGCCAGCACGGTCGTGGCATCCGGCACGATCCACTCCAGACCGTTCGCTCCCGGGCGCTTGATCTCGATCACCCGCACCGCGAAGCGCTGCGGCAGGGAACATTCGGCGAGCGTGCGACCGGCGAGCTCCTCTCCGACTGCGATCGAACGCAGGGAGAAGTCTGGCGGCAGCTCGACCGCGGCGCCGCGTGAGCCGCCCTGATCGCTGGCGACGAACGTCGAGAGCACCGCCGGCCGGCCGAGGACTTCCTGCGCATAGACCGCCAGCAGGTCGCGCTTCGCCACCACGCCGCGGAAGGTTCCATCCTCCCCCAGCACCGGCAGACGCTCGAAGTCGCTGCGCGCGAAATCTTCCGCGGCACGGTGCAGGCGGTCCGAAATCTCCAGCGTCGTCGTCACCGGCGACATGAGGTCGTGCGCCAGCACGACCGACAGCGACTCGGTCTCGCGCAGCGCGTGCTTGATGTCGTGCAGCGAAACGAACCCCAGGAGCTGCTTCGACGCATCGACGACGAACAGGCGATGTCGCTTGGTGCCGAGGAAGCGCTCCACCACTTCGGCGTAGGTGGCGGAGGGCAGCAGGGTCTCGCTGTCTTCACGCACCAGGTCCGCGACACGCAAACCGGCGAGCGCTGCCTCCTCCATCCTCCACGACAGCTCGACGCCGCGCCGTTCGAGCGGCTCGGTGTAGATCGAATAGGGGTAGAGCCGCTTCGCCACCATGCTGGAGACGATCGAGGCGATCATCAGCGGCAGGATGAGATCGTAGTTGCCGGTGAGCTCGAAGAGGATGAGGATCGCCGACAGCGGCGCGTGGGAGCTGCCCGCCGCCACGGCGGCCATCCCGACGGCGGCGTAGGAGCCCGACGACGCGGTGGCGTGCGGAAAGGCGCCGTGGACGAGCTCGCCGTAGGCTCCCCCGACCAGCGCACCGAAGCAGAGCGACGGGGTGAAGTGCCCGCCCGGACAGCCGCTGCCGGCGGTGAGCGCCGTGGCGACCAGCTTCAGGCCTGCGAGAAGCGCCAGGATCCGCCACGGAATTCCCTCTCTCAGCGCCGCCGTGATGGTCGAGAAGCCGTTGCCCAGGACCTCAGGCCAGAAGAATCCGAGGCCCGCGAGGAGCGCCAGTCCGACGATCGGCAGCACCGCCTCGGGGACGACGGCGAGCTTGCGGAAGAGTCGGGCGAAGAGCCGGACGCCGAGCACGAAAGCGACCGATGCGACGGCGCCGACGATGCCGAGACCGAAGTGGAATCCGATCTCCCATGGGCTCGCGAGCGCGTAGCCGGACAAGGGATAGATCGGCGCGGCGCTCTCGGCGGCGCGCGACAGCAAGGTCGCCAGCACCGCGGCGACGACGATCGGCCCGAAGATCTCGAGCGCGAAGCTCCCGAGCACCACCTCCATGGCGAACAGCGAGCCGCCGATCGGCACGTTGAAGGCCGCCGCGAAGCCGGCGGCGGTGCCGCAGCCGAGGAGGATCTTGAGCCGCCGCGAGGACAGCCCGAGGCGCTGGCCCAGGCCGGAGGAGACCGCGGCGCCGAGCCGCAGCATCGGGCCCTCGCGCCCCAGTGAGCCACCGCAGCCGACCGTCGCGATCGCCGCCGCCGCCGAATAGAGCACCGGACGGATCGACAGCCGTCCGCCGTGGAGAGCCACCGCTTCGACCAGACTCGAAACGCCGTGAGTGGCGAGCGGCGCCTTCGCGAGGCGCTGCAGGATGGCGACGAGGACGCCGCCCGTGACCAGGGCCAACAGCACACGCCAGCCCGAAAGCCCCGCCCGGACGGCGAATTCGAAGTTCGGGGTGTAGCCCCAGAGCAGAACGCGCAGGCCCTCCGAGAGGCGCTGCACGATCACCGCGAGCGCCCCGGCCAGAAGCCCCACCGTCGGCACCAGAGCGAAGAAGATCCGGTCCTCGCGCGTCGAGAGCGCGAAGCGCTTCGAGACGACGAACTCCACCCGCCGAAACAGCTTGCGCATCCACAGCAAAGCGGCGGAACTGGAGACGGTCATGCAGCTTCGGAATGTATCAGTCTCGATCCGTCTGCTTCATCAACTCCTCGCGCGAGAATTTGACGGGGACGATCGCCTTGCCGGTCCGGTCGACATAGCCCCAGAGCCCGCCGCTCACCATGCTGTGGCCATCGCCGTCCGGGGCGCCGGCGCGACAGCCGATGCAGACCAGCGCCCGCCCGCCCTCGAAAGGGTAGGCAAAATCGAAAAGCGGCGCGATGACCACCGCAAGCTCACGGTCGAGATAGCCGAACTTCTCGGCGCCCTCGATCCCCCGCACGGTGCGCACCAACCCCTCGGCGAAGTCGTCCGCCCAGTTGTCCCAGGCCGGAACCCGCGCGCTGCGGCCGTCCTTGCGCAGGTAGTAGAAGTGCTCGCCGAGCCGGATCGAGGCCAGCCCGTCGTGGCTGAAGTCGAGCTCTGCGAAAGGCCCTGCCGCGATCTCGGCCGTGCCGTCACTCTTCTCCGTCCCGCAGTTCGCGAACGAGGTGATCTCCCGAGTTGGAGTGGCGGCGGGACGTGGAGCGAAGGCGCAGGCGGCCAACGGTTCGGCAACGGCGAGCGCTGGGCAGAAGGCCAACGGCACGGTGAGAAGCAGCGTGAACAGCATTGTGGAATTCTTCAAAAATCCTCCGGAGTCAAACCCAAACGCACTCTCCTGCGTAGGAATGACTGTAGCAAGAGAGCGGCCTTCGGGTCGCTCTTCCTGCCGGGGAGCCACCGGAAGCGTCCGCTTCCGGGATCGGGGTCCCCGCCGCCGGAACGAAGCGGTTCCGGTCGTCGTAGTCCTCCCACTCCGCGCTCGTCACGAGTCGCGCGATCCAATCGAGCCGGGGGGGCCCAAAAGGCCCCCCCGACTTCCGTCCGTCCGGCGGACAAGCAGCTACTCGTAGCGCAGCGCCGCCGAGGGATCGAGGGTGAGCGCGCGGCGGGAAGGCAACCAACAGGACAGCAGCGTGACCACCAGGGTGAAGAGCGCGATCAGCGCCGCGTCCCCGGGTGCTAAGTGGAACGGCACGGAGCGCAGAAAGTAGATCGAAGCGATCTCGGGGCCGAAGGAGATGAGCTCGAAGGTATTCATCACCCACGAGACCGTCGCCGCGATGGCCAGACCGAGCAGAGTTCCCGCCAGCCCCAGCGCGCCGCCGTAGAGCAGGAAGACCCAGCGCATACGCTCCGGTGCCAGGCCCAGTGCGGCGAGAACGCCCAGATCCCGCCGGCGCTCGCGCACCAGGACGACGAGGCTCGATGCGACGTTGAAGGTCGACACCAGAACAATCAGGCCTAGGAGCAGGAAGAGCGCTACTTTCTGCAGGGCAAGCGCCGCGAAGAGCTCCCGGTTGAGCTCTTTCCAGTCGGTCACCATCGTGCCGTCCGGTACCACGCCGCGGATCGCCTCGGCGACGGCCGGCGCGTGGTCGAGGTCCTCGACCACCACCTCGAGACTCTCGAGACCCTCGGGCGAGAGCGCCCCGACGGTCTCGCGCGACGCCACCGCCCACTCGCGATCGAATTCCGAAAATCCGGTCGAGAACGTCCCCGCGAATCGCAGCGTCCGGTAGACGAACTTCGGGGCACCCTCGCCGACGGCAACCACGACGAGACGCAGGCGCTCGCCGGGCGCGACTCCGAGATCCTGTGCGAGGTCGATTCCCAGCACCACTCCCGGAATACCGTCGCTATCGACCGCCAGCTCCGCGGCGCTGGCGGAGAGCAGGCCGGCGTCCGGCGTCGCCCCACGGAGTGTGACTTCGGCCTCGCGCCGGCCGCTCGCGAGGACCCCTTGCGCGTAGACCACGCGGTCGACGCGGCTCACCTCGGGCAACTTGCGGATCGAGGTCGCCAGACGGGAGGCGCTCTCGCTGCGGTCGAGGGCGAGCGGCGGATAGACCAGAACGGCGGCGTTCCCGCCCACCAGTTTCTTCTGCAGGTCGCCGCGGTAACCGGTCATCAGCGCCATGGCGATACCCATGGCGGCGACGCCAAGGGTCGAAGCGGCGAGCGCCGCCATCGCGGTCGACGACAGCAGCCGGCTTCCGCGGCCGCGCAGGAAGCGCAGCGCGAGCGCGGTGAGCAACGATCCCGAAAGCGGCGCCGGAGCTGCGCCTGGAGCGTGCGGGGGGAGCGGCGAGCTCACGCCCCGGAGCGGCGCGCGCCGCTCCCGGCCGCGGCCACGAGGCCGAGGAATCGGCCGAAGAGCGGGTTCGCGTCGTGCGGGCCCGGAGACGCTTCGGGGTGGTACTGCACCGAGAGGATCGGCCGGCCGGCGACGCCGAACGCCTCGACCGTGCCGTCGTTGAGGTTGATTTCGGTGGCGATGCAGCCTGCGGGCAGGGAGTCGGGATCGACCGCGAAACCGTGGTTCTGGCTGGTGATCGTCACCGCGCGCGTGGCGAGGTCGACGACCGGCTGATTGCCGCCGTGATGCCCGAACTTGAGTTTGAAAGTCTTGCCGCCCATCGCCAGGCCGAGCAGCTGATGCCCGAGGCAGATGCCGAAGGTCGGGAGCCCCGAGTCGGTGATTCCGCGCACCGCCTCGATCACATCGACGAGCGGCTCGGGATCACCGGGGCCGTTCGAGAGCACGACACCATCGACGTCGAGGGCGAGGATCCTCGCGGCCGGCGTGCGCGCCGGCAGGACGGTGAGTCGCGCTCCGCGGCGCTGGAGCGAGCGCAGAATATTGCGCTTGATTCCGAAGTCGAGCACCGCGAGGTGACAGATCTCGTCGACGCCGGGCTCGACCCCGAGCTCGTAGACGGCGTCGCAGGTGACTTCGTCGACCAGGGCGCGCCCGGTCATGACCGGAAAATCGCGCAGTTCCGCGACCAGCTCCGCGACCTCGCTGCGTTCCGTGGTCAGCACGCCACGCAGCGCTCCGCGGTCGCGCAGCCGGCGCACCAGCGCCCGGGTGTCGATGCCGTCGAGCGCCGGGACGCCGTCCGCCTGGAGCGCCGCGACCAGCCCCCCCTCGCTGGCGAAGTTCGACGGCTCGTTGGTGAACTGGCGCGCCACGAAGCCTTCGACCCAGATGCGCCCCGACTCGGCGCTCTTGCGGTTCATGCCGTAGTTGCCGATGTGCGGCTGGGTCATTACCACGATCTGGCCGCGGTAGGAGGGATCTGTGAGGACCTCCTGATAGCCGCTCATGGCGGTGTTGAAGACGACCTCTCCGAAGCGCGTGCCGCCGGAGACGGAGCGCCCTTCGTAGACCGAACCGTCTTCGAGCACGAGCAGAGCGGGGCGATTGGCGGTCATGGGCGGGACGGATCCTCCTTCAGGGCTTCCGCCCGTATACTATCGTTCTCATGGCCCCGGAGAGGACGCACATGCGCAGACCGGTCACCCACCGAATGCCGAAAATCGCAGTGGCCGCGGGCTTCGCGCGCCGCGCGCGTCGCGCCTCGATCGCCCTGATCGGCCTGATCGGCCTGCTTCAGGCGGGCAGCCTCGCGGCCTACACGGTCCACCTCAAGGACGGCACCTCGATCGTCGCCAAGAAGAAATATGTCGTGCAGGGTGACAAGGCGATTCTCGTCCTTCCCAGCGGCGCGGAAACGGCCCTCGCGCTGGCGGAGATCGACGTCGCGAAGACCGACGCCGCCAACCTCGAGGACATCGGCACGGCGATCGTGATCGAGAACGGCAAGGCGACCGATCTCACGCGCGGAGCTCCAGCGCCTTCGGGCAAGCAGACGCTCAAGGAGCTGCTCCAGAAGCGCGCCGCGGCCGAGGGCTCGAACAACGCCGGCGCCGTGGTGCTCGACGCCGGTCCGAGCCATGCCGCGACCGATCGCCAGCCGACCTCTCACGCCGGGCAAGCTCCGCTACGCGACTCCGCTCTCTCGACCGAGATCCGGACCTTCATCTTCGGTCGCGGCATCACCAGCCTCGAGGTGCAGCAGGGGTCGAAGAGCACGCGGCCGCGCCTGGTTTTCGAGACCTCTTCGGAGACCCAGGTCTTCCGCGCGCTGCAGGTGAGCGCCGGCGCGCTGATCGAGGCGCGGGAGAAATTTCCCGGTCAGCTCGAGAGCTTCGAGGTCATCTGCGACGGCCCCGCAGGAGGTCGCGGAGGCCACTTCACCCTCACGCCGCCACAAGCCGCCGATCTCATCTCCGGCCGCATCGACCTGCCGACTTTCTTCATCCAGAACGTCGAGTTCTAGAAGACGTTGCCGCCGTCTGAGGGGTCGGAGGGGTCGAAGCGCTCCCCTACCGCCGGAACGTCGTCGCTGGAGTCCGCTCCGCCAACCTGCACGAACTTTTCCACTCTCTCGCCGACGCGGCGTTCGAAGCGGCGACGGTAGCTCTCGACCTCGCCGACCTGTTCGTCGAGGAAGATCCGTTCGACCCGGAAGAGCGGCACGAACATCGTCGCCAGGCCCAGTCCGGAGGGCTCGTGCCGCGCGAGCTCGGTCACCCACTCTTCGAAGCTGTCGAGGCTGATGCCGCGGAAGGTGACGCCGACGGTCTCCAGACGATCGAGCGTGCCCCAGAACTTTTCGGTCGGATTCGCGAGGTGCACGAGCACCAGGGCGCCGCTTTGAATCGTCATGCGTGCCCTCCTTGCGCGAGTTCGACGAGCACTCCGCCGGCGCTCTTCGGATGGACGAACTGCACCCAGCAGCCGCCCGCCCCCGACGTCGGCTCCGGGCGCAGGAGTGAGACCCCGGCGGCGCGCAACATGAGGTCGTCGTGGTGGATGTCGTCGGAAGAAAAACAGAGATGGTGAATCCCGGGGCCGCGCTTGGCGAGGAAGCGGGCAATCGGCGACTCCGGCGAGGTGGCTTCGAGGAGCTCGATTTTCGCTTCGCCGCAGGGAATCATGGCGACGCGCACCCCTTCCTGCGGCACCTCTTCGATCGCCTCGACGACCAGGCCCATCGCCTCGTAGAAAAGCCGCGCTTCGGCGATCGAGGTGACCGCGATGCCGATGTGGTCGATCCGTCCGATCATTCGAGCTCCCCCTTCCCCGAACGCCTGCTCTCGGCTGCGAGCACTCCCGTGAAAAGCTCCGCCGCGAGCGCGTAGGGGTCGATCCGCCCGGCGTGGCCGCGCTCGATCGCCTGTTCGAAGCCGGCGTTCTGCTCGGCCGAGGCGAGCACCCGCTCCTTGAGGATCGTCGCCACCCGGAGCTTCAACTGGGCGCGCCGGCGCGTCGCGAGCTCGCCCGAGGCTTCGAGGTGAGCCCGGTGGCTCGCGACCGCTTCGAGGAGCTCCGCGATGCCCTCGCCGCGGCTCGCGACGGTGCGCACGATCGGCGGCATCCAGTGAGCCACTGCCGTCTCGACGGCTTCGCCTGGACCGCCCACGGGCAGGCCGGAGTGGTCCAGCGGGCCGGCGGTGTGAAACGCCCGATGCTCGGCGGCGGTGTGATGCCCGTGGGCACCAAGAGAGAGCATCATTCCGAGGTCGCGGGCGACGCGGTCGGCGCCGTCACGGTCGGCCTTGTTGAGCACGAAGATGTCGGCGATCTCGAGGATACCCGCCTTGATCGCCTGGATATCGTCGCCCAGTCCCGGGACGGCGACGACCAGGACGGTATCGACGCTCGACACGACATCGACTTCGTCCTGGCCCACGCCTACGGTCTCGATGATCACCCAGTCGAAGCCGGCGGCATCGAGCAGATCGGCGGCGTCGCGGGTGGCACGGGCGAGGCCTCCCATGGCGCCGCGGGTCGCCATCGAGCGGATGAAAACCCCGGGATCGGTGGCCAGTCCCTGCATGCGAATCCGGTCGCCGAGCAGCGCCCCGCCGGTGAACGGTGACGTCGGATCGACACAGAGAATGCCGACCGTCTCGCCGCGGCGGCGGCATTCCTGCGCCAGGCGGTCGACCAGCGTGCTCTTGCCCGCGCCGGGCGGGCCGGTGATGCCGATGACCCGGGCCCGGCCGGTGGCCGGATAGACCCGGCGCAGGAGCTCGGCCTGAAGCGGCCCGCCGCGCTCGACGACCGAGATCGCCCGCGCCACGGCGCGACTCTCGCGCCG
>JBDSRU010000207.1:0-11939 GCA_039929145.1 Thermoanaerobaculia bacterium | reverse complement strand
TGATCCCGCAGGCGCCGCACGACGAGAATGTCGCCGCGCCCGACGAAGTCCTCGATGTCCGGATTGTCTTCGCCGCCCGCGACCTCCGGGAGCCTCCACCACGGCCGGATGAGGATCGTCCACGCCTGTCGCTCGAGACCGACCAGGCCGATGATCCGGTTCCAGCTGCGCGAATAGGGCAGGTCTTTGCCGTTCGACTGATGGTTCAGGCTGACGCCGAGGAGCCGTCCGTCGAGGCCGAGGAGGTGGTAGCGGGTGCCGAAGACGAGCATCAGCTCCGGCTCGTAGTTGGTCTCGCGGAAAGGGCGGGAGTCGGCGCTGCTGTATACCTGCCAGCGCGAGGACTGGGTGTAGCCGAACCATAGGTCGCCGCGCGGGCCGAAGATTTCCTGCGCCACCTTGGTCTTGAAGCTGAGCTGGAACTTGGCTTCGAAGTTGTCCTGGCTTTCGGAGATGTCCACCGAATGCCCGGGCACCGGACTGGAAGGGAACTGGTTCGGCTCATCCGTGTAGACGCCCGGCAGCACATAGAGCGGTTTGTAGGCGCGCAGGCCGAAAGTGCCGAGCTTGGCCTTGCGCGTGAGCTCCCAGCGCCCGTCGAGGATCGAGTGCTCGACGGGCGACGGAGCTCCCTCCGCCGGTGCAACCTCGGGTCGCGCCATGAGCTCTGCCGGCGGCGCGCCGCTGAGGGTCGCGGCGTCGGGTGGCGGCGAGGGTTCAGGGTCGGCAGCGGGTGACGTTTCGGCGGCGCTTCCCGGGCGCCGGTCGCGGTCCACCGCCCGGTCGTAACAGGCCAGGCGCTCGGCATCCGCGTCGAGGCCGGTACAGGCTTCGGGAGAGATCGTCGTCGCGTTCTGAGCCTCCGCCGGAGAAACCGAAAACGGCGCGAGACAGGAGAGCAGGAGCAGGGGAAAGCAGCGCAGGGGCTTTGCTAAGATCAGTGGATTCGCGCTCACTTGGCGCGCTCATGGTAGCACTGCGATCTACGGCTGCCGGCCCCGCGCGGCGGCGCTTTCCTAAGGAGTTCCCGAAGTGATTCGAATCCGCTCGCGCCGCGCGCTGCAGGCCGTCGCCTCTCTCCCGCTTCTCTGGACGCTCGGTGCCGCGGCGTTGTCCGCGCTTCCTCCTCCCCCTGCCGATGCCGCGCGCGGTCCGCGCACCATCGTCCTCGGTTTCGACGGCGCCGACGCCAAGCTCACCGAACAGTGGATGAACGAAGGCAAGCTGCCGAATCTCGCCAAGCTGCGCGCGCAAGGCACGTTCTCGCCGCTGCGCTCGACGATTCCTTCGCAGACGCCAGTCTCCTGGTCGACCTTTTCGACCGGCCTCAATCCTGGGCGGACTTCGATCTTCGATTTCCTCAAGCGTGACACCAAGACCTACCGCCCGAGCTTCGCCGCCTTCGACGAGTCCTCGAAGCCCTTCCTGTTCGGCGCGATGAACGGTCCGGCGGTCGCGGGCATCGCTGCGGCCGCGCTCTTCCTCGTGCTTCTGCTCCTGCTCAAACTGTTTCGCGTCCGGCTGAAGGTCGCCGCCGCGGTGGGCGCCGTCTTCGCCATCGCCGCCGGCGCCGGGGGCTTCTGGGTGGGGAAGACCCTGCTGCCGGAAAAGGTGCCCTCGGTGATCAACCGGCGCCAGGGCGACACCTTCTGGAAGATCCTCGGCGAGGCCGGCAAGCACGTGCGGGTCATCCGCATGCCGGTGACGTTTCCGCCCGAGCCTTTCCCGCACGGGGAGATGCTCTCGGGGTTGGGCACGCCCGACCTCTCGGGCAGGATCGGCAAGCCGTTCTATTTCACCTCCGAGCTCTTCTTCCAGCCGCGCGGCGGCAATGAGGTCTCGATCGAGATCGTCGAGCTCGAAGACAACAAGGGGACGCTTCAGACCGAGATCAAGGGTCCGCCGAACAAGCTCTTCCCCAAGCAGTCGGACTACATCAGGATCCCGATGACGATCGAGGTCGCCGGCGACAAAACGAAGATCGACATCGCCGTTTCGGACGCGAAACTGACCCTCGCGCCGGGCGAGTGGAGCCCCTGGGTCAAATTCGTCTTTCCGTTCAACCCGCTGATCAAGGTCTCCGGCATCGGGCGCTTCCGCCTGCTTTCGATCGAGCCCGAAGTGCGCGTCTACCTGTCGCCGATCCAGTTCGACCCTTCGGACCTGCCGCCGATCTTCGACGTCACCGCGCCGCGCGCCTTCGCCGGCGAGCTCGCCGAGCGCTTCGGACTCTTCAAGACGATCGGCTGGATGATCGACACCTGGTCGATCAAGGGCGGCACGATCGACGACAAGGTCTTTCACGAAGACACCGACTTCACGGTGGCCGAGGAGGAGAAGATCCTGTCGGGACTCCTCGAAGACGACTGGGACGTCTACATGCACTACTTCGAGTTCACCGATCGCGTGCAGCACGTAATGTGGCATCACACCGACCCGCTGCACCCGATGTACACCGAAGAGGGGCACGCCAAGTATGGCGACTCGATCCTCAAGGCCTACCAGCAGATGGATCGAATCGTCGGCAAGGTGATGGACAAGATCGCCACCATGCCCGCCGGAACGACGCTCCTCATCGCCTCGGATCACGGATTCGCGCCCTGGCGGCGGACGATGAACTACAACACCTGGCTCGCCACCGAGGGCTATCTCGTTCTCAAAGGCCAGAGCGATCACCAGGCGAACCTCGAGGACCTCTTCGACCAGGGACAGTTCTTCCAGGACGTCGACTGGTCCAAGACCCGCGCCTACGCCATGGGTCTGGGCAACATCTACATCAACCTCCAGGGCCGGGAAGGACAGGGCATCGTCCAGCCGGGCGCCGAGTACGAGGCGCTCACCGCCGAGATTCGCGGGAAGCTCCCGCAGTACGTCGATCCGCAGAACGGCGAGCACCCGGTGGCTTACGTCTTCACCCGTGACGAGGCCTACGGCACCTACGACCCGGCGCTCATCCCGGACCTCTTTCCTTCGAACGCCTCGGGCTACCGTGTCGGTTGGCAGGACTCGCTCGGAATCGTCGCCAAGTCGATCGTCGAACCCAACCTCGACGTCTGGAGCGCCGATCACTGTTCGGTCTATCCGCCGCTGGTGGACGGCATCCTGTTCGCGAACCGCCAGCTCGACCTCTCGCAGAAGCCCTACATGGCCGACATCATGCCGACCCTGCTCGGGATCTACGATGTTCCGGCGACGGCGAAGCTCGACGGACGGAACCTGATCAGCGCTGGCGCCCCCGACCCGGCCAGCCCGAATTCCCCCGGGAACACCGGGGGTCGATGAGGCGATTCGCCGCGCTGCCGGCGCTGGCTCTGCTGCTCGTCTTCGCGACGGGCGTTCCGGGGCAGGTTGCGCCGTCGTCGCGCGAGCAGGAGCTCGAGGCGATCCGCGGCGAGATCGCGCGGCTCACGGCGCGTCTCGAAACGGTGAAGCAGTCGGCCGCCGGCATCTCCGGCGAACTCGACCGGCTGGAGATCGAGCTCGAGCTTCAATCGCAGAAGGTGGCCGAGGCGGCCTCCGCGAAGTCGATCGCCGAAGAGCGCGCCGCAGCTTCGGAGGCGGCGATCGCCGATCTCGAGCGCCGCCTCGACGAGGAACGGCGCAAGCTTCGCCTGCGGCTCACTGGCCTCTACCGCATGGGCCGCCACGGCTATCTGCGCATGCTGCTCTCGCTCGCTCCGGGACAGGAGCTCCTGCCAGCGGTCCGGGCCCTGCGCTACCTGGCACAGCGCGACGCCGCGGCGGTCGCGAGCTTCGAGGAATTCGCCGCCCGCCTGGCGGTGCAGCACCGCGAGCTCGAAGAGGAGCGCCAGGTGGCGCGCGGCTGGTTCCAGCGCGAGAGCGACCGCCGCAACGAGCTGGTCGCGCTCGAGCGCCGCAAGTCGCAGATGCTCGCTGGCACCCGCCGCGAGAGCGAGCAGATCGCCAGCGCTGCTCTCGAGCTCGGCGAGCGCGCCCGCAAGATCTCGGGCCTGCTCGACGCGCTCTACGGCGGCAGCGATCTCGGGCTCGAGGGCCTGCCGATCCGGGACTTCCGCGGCCTGCTCGACTGGCCGGTCGCGGGGCCGGTCACCGCCGAGTTCGGCCCGCGCGTCGACCCGCGCTACGGCACCCGCGTGCCGCACAACGGCCTCGATATCGAGACGGTTCCGGGGAGCGAAGTGCGCGCGGTCTACCCGGGAAAGATCCTCTTCGCGGCGCCGTTCGAGGGACTCGGGCAGATGGTCGTCGTGCAGCACGCCGGGCGCGTTTTCACGCTCTACGCCGGCCTCTCGGAGCTCCGGGTGCGCAAGGGGGATGTGCTAGGGTTGCAGGCCATCGTGGGCCGCGCCGGAAGCTCCGTCTACTTCGAAATCCGGGTCGACAAGAGCCCTGAAAATCCGCGGGCGTGGCTACGGTAGATCCGAACGCGTCACACGATCCAGACGCCCCCGAGGTCCAGACAGCTGCCATGAATCGATCCCACCAGCCGCTCGCCGATCCGCCGCCGGGCGATCCGAATCGCTCGCGCCGTCGTTTTCTCGCCGTTTCGCTGCTCGTCTTGCTGCCGCTCGTTGGCGGAGTGCTCTGGAGCGCCGGCGAGAACGGCGACAAGGAGCCGGATCCCGACTCGCTCTATCGCTACCTGGCGATCTTCTCCGAGACCCTGAACCTGGTGCGGCAGACCTATGTCGAGCCGGCCGACATCTCGACGCTGCTCGCCGGCGCGATGGAGGGCTCGACGGACGCGCTCGATCCGTTTTCGATCTATCTCCCGCCGGCCGTTCCCGCGGCACAGGAGGCCGATCTGATTCCCGGAGTTCGCCATGCCGGGCTGGTGGTGCTCAAGGACCGCGGCGTCGCCTATGTCGCCGGCGTCGAAGAGGGCAGCGCAGCGCTCGCCGCGGACGTACAGATCGGCGACATCCTGTCGCGCATCGGCGGGCGTCCAACGCGTCAGATGCCGGTCTGGGAGATCAATCGCGAGTTCGTGCCGGCCGACGGCCGAGAGCTCGATCTCGAAGTCGTGCGCCGCGGCGAGACCAAGTCGCTCAAGCTCAAGCTCGCCGAGTCGGCGCCTCCGGTGCCGACGCTCGCTCCGGTGCAGGGTTTCCCGATGCTGCGCATCCCGCGCATCGACGCCGCCGCGGTCGAGGCGACGCGGCAACTCCTCGTCCAGGCCGGTGCCGAAGGTGCCACGAAGCTCATGGTCGATCTGCGCGGCATTGCGGGCGGAGATCCCGACGCCGCCTATGCGCTCGCCGGACTCCTGGTCACCGGTGAGCTCGGAACACTGCGCGAAAAAGAGAAAGTCGGGAGAACCTTCACCGGCTTCGGCACGGCCGCCTACAAGGGCGAGCTCGTCTTGCTGGTCGATGGCTATTCAGCGGGAGCCGCCGAGATTCTCGCCGCGGTGCTGCAGCAGAAGGCAAGCGCCAAGCTGATCGGCGTGCCGACCTTCGGCTGGGCCGGAGAGCGCTCACGTGTCGAGCTCGAGGGTGGCGCGCGTCTCTACCTGACCACCGCTTTCTTCGCCGGCCCGGACGGCAAGCCGTTGTCGCAACGCCTGACCCCGGATCTCCTGGTCGACGAGATCAGCCGGCGCTTCGAGGAGCGCGACCGACCGCTCTCCGAGCTGATCCTGGAGCGCGCCATCCGCTATCTGAACGGTGAGCCGGAGCTTGTCGAAAAGAAAGCCGCCTAAGGGCGGCCGCCGCGCCGCAGCCCCTTCCAGAACTCCAGGCGGGCGCCGCCGCAAGGGCCGCTCCGGCAGAGGGCTGTGGCTGCTCGTGGTCGGGCTCGCGCTCTTCGCGCTCGGCGCCTACTACGGCGATCGTCTGCTCGACCGGCTCGAGGCCTGGCGCGCACCGGTGACGCGCGCTACCGCGGCGGCGAAAGAGAAGCGTCCCGCAGCGCCCGCTGCGGCGAAGCCTGTGCGTCCGAAGCCCTCGTCTGCGCCGGCGGCGAAACCTGAAAAAGAGATTGCGGCTCCGCCTGTTTCGAGCGTGGGCACCGAGGCCGAACCGGCGTCCGGCCAACCCAGGGCCCGTATCGCGCTGGTGATCGACGATCTCGGTCGTGACGTTGCGGCGGTCGAGCGGCTCACGACCCTGGCGCCGCTGTCCGCCAACGTTCAGCTCTCCTATGCCGTCCTGCCGTTCGAGTCCCGCACCTCCGAGGTCGTTGAGGCGCTGCGCCGCCACGGCGCCGAGGTCCTGCTCCACCTGCCGATGGATCCCGAAGGCGCGGCCGATCCCGGCCCCGGAGCGCTTCTCGCCGGCATGTCGAAGCGCGACCTCGCGGCGGCCACCGCGGCCGCGCTCGCCGCCGTGCCGGGAGCGGTCGGAGTCAACAATCACATGGGGTCGAAGCTGAGCGGAGATCGAACGGCGATGACGGCCATCCTCGGCGAGGTGAAGAGCGAGGGGCGCTATTTCCTCGACTCGCGGACCACCGCCGAAAGTGTTGGTTTCGAGGTCGCGCGCGACCTCGGCATCCCGGCCGCGAGCCGTGACCTCTTCCTCGACGACGAGGTGACGAAGGTTGCGATCACGGCGCAGTTCGCAAAGCTCCTGGCGCTCGCTCGCGAACAAGGCGCGGCGATCGCCATCGCGCATCCACATCCTGCGACCCTGGCGGTTCTCGCCGAGGCGATTCCGCGTGCGGTCGCCGACGGCTTCGAGTTCGTTCCGGTCTCGTACCTGCTCGAGCGCAGCGAAGAGCTGCCCGAATAGGCGCAACGACTAGGCGCGGAGCGCAGTACCCTTCACTGCGAGGCGAGGAGCGCAGTACCCTTCACGACGAGGCGCGGAGACCAGTGCCTTTCACTACGAGGCGCGGAGCGCCTCTAGCGGCCGCTGGGCGAGGGGGCGGGCGCTCGCGGCGAGGCCGGCGGCGGCGGCGAAGAGCGCCGCGAGGACGATCGCCACCAGCGGCGGCAGCACCTCCAGCCGGAACGGAATGTCCATTCCCTTCTCCAGGACGACGGCGGCGAGGACGGTTCCGGCGAGCGAGCCGATGGTGCCGGCGAGGAGCCCCACGATCGCCGACTCGGTGGCGAAGAGGGCTGCCACCTGGAATCGCGTCATCCCGAGGGCCTTGCCGAGCGCCGCTTCGCGGCCGCGCTGAGCCGCTCCCGCGGCGACCGCACCGGCGAGAATCGCGAGACCCGCGAGGACGGTGAAGCCGCCCAGAAAGCGCACCCCGAGGGCAATGCGCTCGAGCACCACGCTGACCTTTTCGAGCACTTCGCGAATGTTGAACAGCGTGACGTTCGGGTGGCTCGCGGCGAGGGCGTCCTGGAGCGGCTGCTCTCCTCCGGCAGGCAGTCGCACCGATGCGATGCGCATCTGCGGCGCCCGGTCGAGCACGCCAGGCTCGACCACCCAGAAGAAATTGATGCCGAAGCTCTCCCATTGCACCTTGCGCAGGCTCGTCACGGTCAGCGCCACGGGGACTCCCTGGACATCGAAGACGATTTTCGAACCGACCTTGAGACCGAGGTCGCGCGCGTACTCCTCTTCGACGCTTACCTCGGCGACCGCGGGGTCGGACCAGAGTTTGCCTTCGACCAGCGTGTTGTCTTCCGCCAGGCGTTCGAGCGAGGTCAGCCGCTGCTCGCGGGTGAGCGCCCAGCGTCCGCGCTGCCCGCGTTCCTCGTCGCTATCGTCGTCCTTCTCCGCGCCGGCGGCGCGCTCCTTCTCGCGCGCCGCTGCGAGATCGGCGACGCGGACGCCGTCGAGCTCGGACAGGCGCGCCATCACGACCGGCACCGAGTCGACCGAGGTCGCGCCAGCGCGGTCGATCTCGGCGCGCACGGACGCCCACTGATCGGGCTGAATGTCGATCAGGAATGCGGTCGGCGCCCCCTTGGGGAGATCGCCTCGCAGGCGCGTCGTGAGGCCATGCTCGACGGTGCGCATGCCGACGACGACCATCGCCCCCAGGCCCAGGGCGACGACGCTGGCGACGGTCGGGGCGCCGGGTCGGGCGATGGCGGCAAGGCCGTAGCGGATGGGCAGAGACAGGCGCAGCCGCGGCAGCTTGCGAATGCCGAGAATCAGGCCGCGCGCCCCGAGCGCGAGAATCGCCGCCGTCGCGGCGAGGCCGCCCGCGAAGGCGGCGCCGAGGGCGAGGGATCGCGCCTGCACGGTGGCGATCAGAACGAGGCCTCCGAGGAGCGCCAGCGCGGTGCCGGCGAGCGCCAGGCGCGAGGGGGGGAGCGGCTCGATCTCGCGCCGGAGAACGCGCGCCGCTGGCACCGCGAGCGCCGAGAGGAGCGGCGGCAACGCGAAGAGCAGCGAGATGCCGAGGCCGAGTCCGAGACCTCGCAGCACGGCGAGCGGCTGAAACTCGATCTGTGGCAGGACCGGGAGCAGGGCTCCGGCGACACTTGGCACGAGGCGTTCGAGCGCCAGCCCGAGAGCGACTCCGGCAAGGCTGCCGGCGGTCGCGAGCAGCACGACCTGCCCGACATAGATCGCCAGGATCTCGCGCGGGCGCGCACCCAGCGCCTTGAAGACCGCGATCGCGTCGAGGCGGCTGGCGAGCCAGGCGCGCACCGTCTGCGCCACGCCGACTGCGCCGACCACCAGCGAGAGCAGCGCGACGAGGCCTAGAAAGCGCTCCGTGCGATCGACGCCGCGCCGCATCTCGGGCTGGCCTTCGGCCGAGGTCTCGATGCGGTAGAAAGCGGGATCGGCGAGGGCGCCGCGCAGACGGACGGCGAAGGCCTCGACTGCAGCGGCGGGAGCGTCGTCGGCGAGCTTGACCAGCAGGCGATGGGTGACCCGGCTGCCCAGGGCCACCAGGCCGGTCGAGCGCAAGCTGTCGCCGGATAGGAAGAGGCGCGGCCCGAGGGTGAAAGCGTTGCCGAGCCGGTCGGGCTCAGCGAGGACAGTGCCGCGCAGGGTGAAGAGTTTGCCGCCGATCGCGATCGGATCGCCGATCCGGAGGGCGAGTCGGGACATGAGCTCGGGCGCGGCGACGGCGCCGCCGTCGGCGAGCAGCTCGGCGAGCGGGCGGCCCGGCTCGAGCGTCAACCTGCCGTAAAACGGGAACTCGCCGTCGACCGCCTTGAGCTCGACGAGCTGGCTCCGTCCGGCACCCTGGGTTCCCGCAGGAGCGGCGGAGACCGTGACCATCTCGGTGAGCCGGGTCGAGCGGATTCCCTGTTCGGCTGCCTCGCCCGCGAGAAGCTCGTCCACCGCGGTGGGAACGGGCTTGAGGCCACGGACGCGAAGATCGGCGGCGAGGAGTTGCCGCGCCTCGCGAGCCAGCGTGGCCCGGAGGCTGGCCGAGAAGCCGGCGACAGCGACCACGGCGCCGACGCCGACCGCGAGACAAAGCACGAAAAAGGTCGCGCGGCCACTCGCTCCGCGCGCCTCGCGCGCCACCTGTCGCAGCAGCGTCGCGACGGTCATCGGCCGGGTATCGCGATCGTTGCGGTCGTTGCGATCGTCGCAGTCACTGCGCGGGCGCCAGCGACTCGACCCGTTCCACCCTGCCGTCGCGCAGGAAGATCCGCCGGTCGGCGCGCTCGGCGATCGAAGGATCGTGGGTCACCAGGACCAGAGTCGCCGAGACGTCGGCCCTGAGCTCGTCCAGAACTTCGAGAATGCGTGCGCCAGTGGCGCCGTCGAGGTTGCCGGTGGGCTCGTCGGCGAACAGGATCGCGGGCCGGGGGGCGAAGGCGCGAGCGAGAGCGACGCGCTGCTGCTCCCCGCCAGAGAGCTGGGCCGGGTAGTGGTGACCGCGTTCGCCGAGTCCGACGCGCTCGAGGAGAAGTCTGGCGCGCTCGATCGGCCGGTCGCTCCCGGCGAGCTCGAGCGGCAGGAGGACGTTTTCGAGCGCGGTCATGTTCGACAGCAGCTGGAAAGACTGAAAGACGAAACCGACCTTGCGTCGACGCAATCTCGCCAGCGCGTCCTCGGAGAGGTTCTGGATCTCCTGGCCGTCGATGAGAACTTCGCCGCTCGTCGGGCGGTCGAGTCCGGCGGCAAGCCCGAGCAGGGTCGATTTACCACTGCCCGACGGGCCGAGCACGGCGACGAACTCGCCCGGCGCGATCGCCAGGTCGACGGCGTCGAGAATGGTCAGCATCCTGTCGCCGGACGGCAGGCGTTTGGTCAGGCGGCGGAGCTCGATGGCGGGTGTCGGCGGGTTCATCGCTGGGGAGCGCGGCAGGTTAGCATGGCGTCGTGATGAGTCCTCTCCACCTGTCTACGAACTCGCGGCAAGAAAAGATCCCGGTGGAAGGAAAAATAAAGACCGGCAATGGCAGTGTTGGGTTGGCGAGCGGCGGCCGGTGTTCGTGGTCCATCCACCTCTGGGTCCTTGCGGCCTTCCTCCTTGGAACAACCGGTTGCCGGGGAGAGAAGGCGCCGGACTCGTCGGCGCCGACGGTTCCCGCTGCGCAGGTGCCCGGTACGGACCGCGCTGCCACGCCCGGCGCGATCGTTGCGGCTCCAGGTGCGCCTGCCCTGCCGCAGGTGGTTTTCCTGGGCGACAGCTTGACGGCAGGGTTGGGCCTGGGAGAGGAGGCGGCCTATCCGGCGGTCGTCGGCAATCTGCTCGCGGAGCGGGGAGTCGCGGTGCGGGTGGTCAATGCCGGGGTATCGGGAGACACGAGTGCCGGGGGCCTCGCGCGCGTCGACTGGCTGCTCTCCCTGAAGCCCGCCATTGTTGTCGTCGCGCTCGGCGCCAACGACGGTCTGCGCGGGCAGCCGGTGGCCTCGATCGAGGCGAATCTGCGCGAGATCGTGCGCCGGTCGCTGGCTGCTGGGGCCCGGGTCGTGCTCGCCGGCATGAAGATGCCGCCCAACTACGGGCCCGACTACACGCGCGATTTCGAAGGCCTCTACAAACGGCTGGCGGGCGAGTTCGAGCTGCCGTTCATCCCCTTCCTGCTCGAGGGCGTGGCTGCCGACCCGAAGCTCAATCAGGCCGACGGCATCCACCCCACGGCCGAAGGCCAGCGCCTCGTCGCCCGTTCCGTCGCCGACGCGCTCCAACCCCTTGTCGCGGCGGTGGCGCACGCCAGGGAGCCCGGCTGAGTCCCGGCCCGGGCGAGCTCGCGCTCTTCCTTTCGCCGCTGCTCTTTGCGGCGCTGCTCGCGACCGTGGCGTTCGCCGCCGGATTCGTTCCCGGCGCGCGCCTCGCCGGCCGGGTCGACGAGGCCGGGGTGCTGCGGCTGGCGTTCGCCGTGCCGTTGGGTCTGGGACTCATTGCGCAGGCGTTTTTTCTGGTCGGTATCGCGGGCGAATTCGGCGCAGGAGCGATCGGCGTCGTCGCGCTTTTGGCGCTGATCGCGGGCGTCCGCCACCGCGCAGCAGCGGGCGCTGATGTGGCGGCGGTTCTCGCCGGAGGATGGGTGCGCCGTCCGCTGTTCTGGGGACTCGCAGCCGGTGCTCTTGCCGGGCCGGCATGGCTGGCGCTCTACCCGCCGGTCAGTTGGGACGACACGATCTACCACCTGCCCCTCGCGCGCAGCCTCGTCGAACATGGGCGCTATCTCTTCGTCGGCAACCTGCGCTTGCCGGTCTTCCCTCTGCTCGGCGAGACCCTTTTCGCGCCGGCGCTGCTCTGCGGTCGCGCTTCCACGGCGCACGGCGTGTCGCTGGTCGCGACCGGCGCCACCGCCATCCTTCTCCTCGCTTGGGGAGCCGGACGGTTCGCTGATTTCCGCCGGCAGAACGGTTCGCTGAGATGGGCGCTCGCGCCGGCGGCGATCTGGATCGGACAACCGATCGTCGTCTTCTATGCCGGTTCGTCCTTCATCGAGCCGCTCCTCACTCTTTTCGCGACCGCCTCGATCCTGGCCTTCGAGCGCTGGCGCGACGAGTCGAAGGAGCCGGGTGAGCCGAGTGATCGGGGTGGGCGGCGATGGGCCTGGCTGCTGGCCGCCGGAGCTTTCGCGGGCTGGGCGGCCGCCACCAAGTACCTCGGTCTCTACCTGGTTG
>JBDSRU010000206.1:0-8263 GCA_039929145.1 Thermoanaerobaculia bacterium | reverse complement strand
TCGATCCTGTCAGACGGGGGGCCGGCGCGGCAGCCTCGAGCCGCCGGTCAGTCGACCTCCCCCTGGAAGGGGCGGACCTCGATCGGCAACGTCGTTGCCCGGGCGAGGCGCTTCGCCCAGGACAGGGCCTCGTCGAGATCCGCCGACTTGATCACCGTGAAGCCGCCGAGAAGCTCTTTCCCTTCGATGAACGGCCCGTCGGTGACCAGCGACTTCCCGCCGCGCACCCGAACGACCTTCGCCGAGTCCGGCGAGCGCAGCCCGCCAGCGAAGACCCACCGACCCTTCGCCCGCAACTCGTCGTTCGGGACGCCGATCTCGGCCATGACTTTACCGAGCACCTCGGGCGGCGGCGGATCGCCGTCCGGCTGGTAGACACTGAGCAGATACATCTTCATTGCCGACTCCTTCGGATTGCACGACGATGCGCCATACTCCGACTCCCGTTCGCCCGTCCCCGGCGACATGCCGACGACTCACCCTCTAGTCGAACGGCAAGGGCCGGAATCGACAGGCGCCGGCGCGCACGCTGAACCTATTCCGGCACTGCAGCCCGCCACCGCACCGGTCGCGAGGGGTCCAGTCAGAGTTCGGTATGGTAGTATTGCACCGTTATGGCCGTCTTGAAAATGACCTTCAGTCTCGACGAGGAGAGTGCGGCCCAGCTTGCGCGCACGGCTGAACGCCTGCGGATGTCGAAAAGCGCGGTCGTGCGCGAGGCCGTCGCCGACTATGCGGCACGCGCCGGAAGGTTGAGCGAGGCCGAGCGGCTGCGGGCTCTCCAGCTCTTCGACGAGCTGGTCGAGAAGATTCCCCGCAGCTCCGCCGCCAAGGTCGACAAGGAACTCGTTTCCGTGACACGTTCCCGGCGTCAGGGCGGCCGGCGCTCTCCGAGCGATCGATGATCGTTGTCGACACATCGGCGCTTATCGATAGCCTGACCGGCCCTCGGCGATCCGCCGCCCGCATGCGAGCGCTCCTGATGGAGGGCGAGCGGCTGGTCCTCCCCGCACTGGTTCTCTACGAATGGTTCAGGGGACCGAGGCTCGAGCCGGAGTTGGCGGCACAGGAGGCGCTCTTTCCGCGCGCCGGCGCCTTGGCCTTCGCAGCGCAAGAGGCGGCCATCGCAAGCCGTCTCTACGCCGCGGTCGCCCGGCCGCGCGGACGCGAAATCGACCTTGCCATCGCTGCCCACGCGCTGGCGTTCGAAGCCCGCCTCTGGACCCTCAACCTGGACGATTTCTCCGACATCCCTCACCTGCAGCTGTTGGCCTGATCGCCAGGCCCCGGCTGATAGAATCCCCGGTTCCATGATTTCGATCACCAACCTGTCCAAAGCCTTTGGCGGCGACACCCTGTTCGAGGGCGCCTCCTTCCAGTTGAATGCCGGTTCCCGTTACGGCCTTGTCGGCGCGAACGGCTCCGGCAAGTCGACCTTCCTCAAGATCCTCTCCGGCGATGAAGTCGCTTCCGACGGCATCATCAACATGCCCCGCCGCTCTCGCCTGGGGGTCCTGAAGCAGGATCACTTCCAGTACGAGAACGTGCCGATCGTCCAAGTGGCGATGATGGGCAAGAAGGACGTCTGGGACGCCCTCGAGGAGCGCGAGCGGCTGCTCGCCCACATGGACGGCGACTTCGACTCCGACCGTTACGCCGACGTCGAGGAGTTCATCCTCCACAACGACGGCTACTCGCTCGAGCCGCACGCGGCCGAGATCCTCGAAGGACTGGGGATCCCGACCAACGTCCACAAGGAGAACCTCTCGGTGCTCTCCGGCGGCTTCAAGCTGCGCGTCCTGCTGGCCCAGGTGCTGGCGTCCGACCCCGACATCCTGCTGCTCGACGAGCCGACGAACCATCTCGACATCCTGACCATCCGCTGGCTGGAGAAGTTCCTCTTCGCCTACAAGGGCTGCGCGGTGGTCATTTCGCACGACCACCGCTTCCTCGACAACATCTCGACCCACATCCTCGATGTCGACTACGAGACCATCCTCCTCTACCACGGCAATTACACGCAGTTCGAGGAGCAGAAGGGCGCCGAGCGCGATCGCAAGGAGCACGAGATCGAGAAGCGCGAGGGCGAGATCGCCAAACACAAGGAGTTCGTCGATCGCTTCAAGGCGAAGGCGAGCAAGGCGCGCCAGGCGCAGTCGAAGGTCAAGATGATCGAGAAAATCGTCATCGACCGCCTGCCGCAGACCTCGCGCCGCTACCCCACCTTCAAGTTCGCCCAGCGCCGGCCCTCCGGGCGACAGGTGCTCGAGCTCGAAGGGATCTCGAAGAGCTACGGCGACCATCAGGTGCTGAACAACGTCTCGCTGCGCGTGCAGCGCGGCGACCGGCTGGCGATCCTCGGACCGAACGGCATCGGCAAGTCGACGCTGCTCAAGATCGCGATGGGAGTCGTCCAACCCGACGCCGGCAAGACCGAGTGGGGCTACGAGACCTGGCCGGGCTACTTCGCCCAGGATCATCGCGAGCTCGTCGACGCCTCGGAGCAGTCGGTCGAGGCCTGGCTCTGGGACCTCGTCCCCTCGGAGACCATCGGCTTCGTGCGCGGCAAGCTCGCCGAAGTCCTGTTCCGCGGCGACGACGTCTACAAGCAGCTGCGCGCGCTCTCCGGCGGCGAGGCGGCGCGGCTCGTCATGGCCAAGCTCTCGGTAGCGCGGCCGAACATTCTCGTCCTCGACGAGCCGACCAACCATCTCGATCTCGAAGCGATCGAGGCGTTCGTCCAGGGTCTCGAGGCCTACGACGGCTCGATCCTCTTCGTCTCGCACGACCGCTGGTTCGTGAGCCGCCTGGCGAACCGCATTCTCGAGATCACCCACAACGGCATCCGCGACTTCGAAGGCAGCTACGAGGACTATCTGGCGCGTTGCGGCGACGACCATCTCGACGCCGACGTCGTGCTCGCGCGCGCCCGCCAGGACAAGAAGAAGGACGCCGTCAAGAAGGCCGCCGGGCCGGCGACGCCCGCGCAGGAGAAGCACCTGAAGTCGCTCCTCAACCGCCGCGACAAGCTGACCGCTGAAATCGAGAAGGCCGAGACTCGCGTCCACGCCATCAACGAGATGTTCTGCAACCCCGGCTTCTTCGACAAGACGCCCGCCAACGACGTCAAGAAGCTCGAGGCCGAACAGAAGACGCTGAACACCAAGGTCGAAGAGGGCATGGCCGAATGGGCCCGGCTCGAGACCGAGCTCGGCCAGCTCACCCCCGCCACCGTCGTCCACTGATCGGGAGTCCAGACGATGACAATCTTTCACCGCGGCCTCGCCTCCACGCTTCTCCTCCTGGTCGCCGCCTGCGGCGCCGGAACTCCGCCCCCCGAGACCGCGGCCTCCGCTCCGGCCCCGCCCCCGGTAGCTCCACCCACTCCCAGTGCGCCCGCGAAGCCACCGAAGCCGCCTGCGGTCGTTCTTGCCCGGGTCGGCGAGGAGGCGATCACCGTCGAAGAGTTTCGCGCAGAGATGGCGCGGCGCGGCGGGCGTCTCCCCGGCCAGTTCTCGACTGTCGAACAGCGCCAGGCGCTGCTGGACGAGGTGATCCAGGAGCGCGTCGCGCTGCAGATGGCGCGCCAGGAGGGGCTCGATCAGGACGAAGAGTACCGCTCCACGATCGCGCGCATGCTGACCACGCAGTACCTGCGCGCCCACCTGGATCCGCAACTGGCGGCGATCGAAGTGACGTCAGAGGAGATCGCGGCGTTTTATGAAGCCCACCGCGAGGAATTCCTTACTCCGGAGCGGATTCGCGCTGCCTGGATCTTTCTCGCAGTTTCGGCCAAGGCCGACGCGGCGCAGGTCGAAAAGACGCGCCAGCGCCTGGTCGCGGCTCGCGACGAGGCGACGAAACTGCCGGACAGCACGCGCAATTTTGGCGAGATCGCCAAGCGCTACTCGGAGGATGCCGCGACGCGCTACGTCGGCGGCGAGATGGGCTGGCTCTACGCCGGCCAGGCCGAGTCCTACCGCTGGGGTCCGGCACTGGTGAATGCGGCCTTCGCCCTCCCCGTCCCCGGCGCGCTCTCTGAAATCCAGCGCCATGAGAAGGGCTGGTACCTCCTGAAGCTGGTCGAACGGGAAGCGGCCAAACCGGCGCCGATCGAGAAGCTCGCACCGGGAATTCGCAGCCGTATCCAGAAAGAGCGGCGCGAGGCCGTGCGCGCCAGCTTTTATGCGGAGCTCCTCGCAGGCACCCGGGTGAGCATCGATGCGGCACGACTGGCGGCGATCGCGCCGCTCTCGTCCGCCGAGCCCGCGCCCGCGCCGCCTACATTGCCGAAGAACTGAGCCGGTCCGCGAAGATGGCGGCCGCCGAGCGTTTCCGCGCCCATCGCGAGCTCTGGCGCGCCATGCGGCGCGACGCCCATCGCGCGCCACGGCTCGCGTTGCGGCGGCTGCGCCACGATCTGGTGACGCGCTACCGCACCTCCCGGCTCGGGCTCGCGGTCGCTTTCGTCCCCGCCATCGTGGTGACGCTCTGGGCGACGCTCGCCTATCAGGCGCGGGTCATCACGGTCGGCAGTCTCGCCATCCCGTACCCGGCCTGGGTGCTGCTCTCGGTGGTTCTCTGGCAGGTCTTCGTCGAAGCGCTCACTTCGCAGGTAGACGGCCTTGCGGCGGAGCGTCAGTTGCTCGCCAAGGTCGACCTGCCGGCCGAGGCGCTGATCCTCGCGCGCCTCGGCGAAACTCTCGTGCAGTACGCCCTCAAGCTGGTACTGGTCGTCGTCGTTCTGCTGCTCTTCAAGGTCCGGCTCGCGCCGACAGCCCTTCTGTTGCCGCTGCTCGCGCTGCCGATCGCGGCGTTCGGCACCGCCTGTGGCCTCTGCTGCGCCCCGCTGGCGGCGCTGGTGCCGGATCTGGCCCGCGCACTTCCGGCGCTCACCACCGTCGCCTTCTTCCTCACTCCGGTGGTTTTTCCGGTGCCGCAGGCCGGAGTGCTGCGCTTCCTTGTGCTCGCCAATCCGGTGACGCCGCTCCTCGGGTTCGCGCGCGACCTCGCGGTCGCCGGCATCCTGTCGCATCCGGCAGGCGCGCTCGGGGCCGCGACGCTCACCGCGCTGCTCCTGCCCGCCGGATGGTTCTTCTATCGGCTCGCGCTGCCCTACGTCTTCGAGCGCAACGGCGGCTGACCGGTGATCCCCCTCCCCGCCACGGCAGAACAGGGACGCCCGCGCCGGCGGCGCGCCAAGAGCGTGAATCCGGCCGCGCTGCTGCGCCTGCCCGACTGGTGGCACTACAAGCTGCCGCCGCTCCTCGGGGTCGCCTACCTGATGCTCGCCGGATCGCCGACGGCCGCGGCCTGGGCAGGCACCCCGGTAGCCCCCGGGGTTGCCGCCATGGCGCTGGGGCTCTTTCTCGCTAGCGCCTTCGCGACCGCGGCCTGGGGGCACCTGGTGAACGACCTCGCCGACCGCGAGGCCGATCGCCGCGCCGGCCGAAGCTCACCGCTCGCTGAGCTCCGGGCACCGGCCCGCACCGCGCTCCTCGTTCTGTTCTTCGCCGCCGCGATCGTTCCCTGGCTGTTCCTGCCGAGCGCGCCGCTCGCCTGGGGAGCCCTCGCCGCCGAGCTCCTGCTGCTCGCCGTCTATTCGCTGCCGCCACTGCGCCTCAAGGAGCGCGGCTTCGCCGGAGTCCTCGCCGACGCTCTCTACGGCCATGCGCTGCCGATGACGATCACCGTCGGACTCTTCCCGGCGCTCCGGGGCGCTTCCGCAATCGCCGGGCTCCTCGCTGCGGCGCTCGTCGGCTGGAAGTTCGCGCAAGGGCTGTGCGGCGCGCTGGTCAGCCAGATCCGCGATCGCCGCGCCGATCTCCGAGCCGGCACGCTCACTTTCGTGCGCACCCGAGGCGCGCTCGGTGCCCAGCGCCTCGTCCGCTTCGCACTGCTGCCCGCGCAGTTCGTTCTGTTCGTCGCGGCGCTGGCACTGCTCGCGCCGCGCGCGCCGTTCCTCCTGCCGGCCTATGCGCTCTTTCTTGCCCTCCGGCTGTTCCAGATCCACCGCCTGCACGGCCACGGGCGCAATTTCTATCGCATCGGCTACCCGGGCTACGCGCTGCTGAACGACTTTCACGAGCGCTGGCTGCCGCTCGTCGCGCTGGTCGCGCTGGTCGCCGCCGACCGGCGCTACCTGGTGCTCGTCGTCGCGCACCTGCTGCTCTTTCGCAATGGTCTCGGAGAGCTCGCCCGCGGGCTCGGCCGGGCCGTCGCGCGAAGGCCGGAGCGATCGGAGCGATCGGAGCGATCTGAGCGACCGGAGCGATCACAGCGATGAGCGCGCCGGCCTTCGTCTTCGCGGTCTGCGGCGCGCGCCCGCATTTCGACCGGCTGGCGATCGCCATCGCGCACCACGCGCGCCACAGCCGGCGCGAGATCCTCGTAGTGACCGATCCGGCGCGCAACCGCGGTGTTGTGCCTCCACTTCCCGCCGACCAGATCGTCGCCGCAGCGACCGACCCGGGGCTCACGGACGCCGAGGCGGCGATCGAGCTCAAGACCGGCCTCGCAACGCTCCTGCCCGCCGGGCGGCTCTACGCCTACCTCGACAGTGACGTGCTGGCGATCGGCGACGAAGTCGACACGATCTTCGACGCCTTCGTCCCGCCGGTCACTTTCGCTCCCGACCTGCCCATGCGCGGCGCCAGTCTCCGCACCTTCAGCTCGCACGCCATCGACTGCGAATGTGCCGGGGAGCGGCAACGGCTGACGCGCTTCTTCGACCGCCTCGACGACCTCACCGCGCTGCATCGCCAGCACAACGATCTCGCCCCGCTCTCGGACCCGGCGCTCTATTCCCGGGCCGCCTTCACCGGCGAGCGGCGCGGCGGCAAGTGGTGGCGTGGTGAGGCGCGCGGCGCGAGCGGCGACGGCGGGATCCGCTTCGAGCAGCGCTTCGAGGACGGCGCGCCGGTCGGAATCGTCTATCGTTTCGCGGGCACTGCCTGGCGATTCGAGCAGCTCGGCGGTGAAGGCGGAATCTGGCACGACGGCGACGGCACGATGCGCTGGGTGACCGATGCGGGCTGCTGCGACGGCGGCTACTGGCAGGACGAGGCCGGCGACTCATTCCGGCGAAAGCCGTCGCCAGCCGGCGACGAGCGCCTCTGGTTTCGCGCCGGCGCCCCACGCCGCCGTTGGCAGGCCGATCCGGGCAGCGACGCCGGCGGCGCCTGGGTGGATGCGCACGGGCGCGAGCTCGGCGCCTGCGATCATCTCGTGGACGCGCTCGAGCGCCTGTTCGCGATCACCATCGCGGATCGCCAGTGGGTGCCCTGGAACGGTGGCGTCTTTCTCTTCACCGCCGACGCTGCCGGGTTCTTCGCCGACTGGCAGACGCGCTGCCGCACGATCTTCAGGACGCCGGGCATGCGGGTGCGCGACCAAGGGGCACTCGTCGCCTCGGCCTGGGCAAGCGCCCTCGAAAACCATCCCCGCCTACCGCAGCGCTTCAACCGGATCGTCGATCGGAGATCGCCCTGGGGCCGCGACGCCCGACTCGCCGTGATGCAGGACCACGGCGCGCAGCTCGTCCACCTGATCGGCGGCGGGATCGACGACCTCTCCTGGCCGTTCGCTGCCGATCTCGCACGGGCCCGCGCCGGCGATCGCCCCGGCGATCGTCCCGGCGACCCTCCCTCCGGTCCGCCCGGCGCACAGAAAACCTGAGGCTCAGCCGGCGGACGAGATCGCCAACGCCTCGATCGCCAGGGCGGTGGTGAGCTCGGCCGAACCCCAGCTCACCGAGCGCCGCGGGCCGCCGAACCAGAGCGGCGCACTGGGCCAGGAGCCGTCCGCCGCCTGCAGCTCGATGAGCCGCGCGGCGAGCGCCCGCACCGCCTCCGCATCCGCGCCGGAGCGCGCGCCCACGCAGACGGCGAGAGCGAGGTCGACCGCGTCGAGCGCTTCGATCGCTTCGATCGCTTCGATCGCTTCGATGGCTTCGATCGCTTCGCCCGGACCGCCCGCGCGGCCGCCGGTGGCGAGCTGCGACGCCGCACCCTCGACGCGCCGCGCCAAGTGGCTCGCCGCCGGCGAAAGCGAAGTCGCTCCCGCGGCGGCGGCGCGGGCGATGAAGTAGCGCACGCTCCAACTCCGTCCGTGCCATCGGTCGGTGCCCGCCTCGGCGCCCCGCGCCACCAGATCGACCAGCCAGCGCGCCGCGCTTTCGGTCTCCGGGCGATCGCCGATCAGCCAGAGGACGTTGGCATTGACGCCGGCGTCGACGTCGCCGGGCTCCGCTTCGCTCGCGCTC